>NZ_KE148379.1:0-1133 GCF_000410615.1 Novosphingobium sp. B-7
CTCGCCAGCCTGATCAGCCGCACCCGCGCCGATGTGGCACGGCTGGCCCGGCGCCTGGCCCATGCCGCGCAGCCTCGCCCTGCCAGTAAATCAGCGCCGCACCCGCGCGCCCATGAAAGTGCCGCCGCAGTGGTGCCGGCCTGATGCGCGGCACAACCATCGATCGCATCGTGGTGATCAACGATCTGGCGCGGCCGATGGGCGGCGCCAGTGCGCTGGCGCTGTCCTCCGCCCGCGCATTCCGCGCGCTCGGGCATGACGTAACGCTACTGGTGGGCGATGCCGGCGACGATGGCAGCCTGGCGGCAGAGGGCATCGCATGCGTTGCGCTGGGCCAGGGACGGCTGCTCTCCCGCCCCCGGATGGAAGCCGCGCTGGCCGCCTTGTGGAACCGCCGTGCGGCGCAGATGGTGGCGCGCTGGATTGCGCAGAATGATACGCCGCGCACGGTCTATCACCTGCACGGCTGGCTGCAGATCCTTTCACCCGCCGTGTTCCATGCGCTGGCTCCGGTGCGCGATCGCCTGGTGATTTCCGCGCATGATTTCTTCCTCGCCTGTCCCAACGGGGCCTTTGCCGATCTGCGCACCGGGCAGCCCTGCCCGCTGGTGCCGCTTTCGCGCGCCTGCATCCCCGCCAATTGCGCCCGCCACAGCCGCAGCCACAAGCTGTTGCGGGTGCTGCGTCATACAATCCAGACGCGGGTGTTTGATCCGGCGCATGCGCCGCCGGTGCTGGCGATCCATGCCGCCATGGCGCCGCTGCTGATGCGCACCGGTATTCCCGGGCAGGCGATCCACGCGCTGCCCAACCCGGTGGTGCCTTGGTCGGCCACGCGCATCGCTGCCGAGGACAATCGCGAAGTGCTGTTCGTTGGCCGGCTGGAGGAAACCAAGGGGCCAGACCTGGCCGCCGCCGCCGCCCGCGCTGCCGGCGTGCCGTTGCGCCTGGTGGGTAGCGGCGCGCTGGAAGCAACGCTGCGCGCCCGCCATCCCGAGGCGCGCTTCAGCGGGCGCCTATCCCCGGCGGAGATCGCCCGCGTGGCGCAGCGCGCCCGGTTGCTGGTTATGCCCAGCCGCTATCCCGAACCCTATGGCCTGGTGGCGATGGAAGCGGCGCGCTCGGGCATTCCG
>NZ_KE148379.1:1311-3777 GCF_000410615.1 Novosphingobium sp. B-7
GGCGCTATCGCCCGATGCGTGGGTGGGCCGGCTGCTCGATTTCTATGCCGCGCGGCTGGCCGCCCGGTCCGTGGCAGAACACGCCCAGACGCAGGGTCAGCCGTGCGACGAGCGGCGCCAGCGTACCGCTGATGGGCCAGACGCATCGCCACCATCGGCCGGTTGGCCCGGCCTTGGCCGCACTGGCCGCACCCGGCCATTGAGCACGGCCGAACTGGCCAGCGGCGCGCGCCGTTCGAGATCGCGCAGTGGCGAATAGGGATGGCTGCGCGCCAGGCTGCGCCAGTGCTGGATCTTGACGGACATCAGCACCACCGCCAGCGCCGCGACCGATACCGCCCAGCGCCACACCTGCATCTGCCCCGATTGCGCGGCAGCCAGGAATTCGGCCACGCTCATCCACACCGCCTGCGCGCCGAGCAATTCCGAACTCGGCTGGTCCGGCACGGCCAAAAGGATCAGCAGCCCTAAAACATAGGCCATGATCGCCGTACTCTCGGCCGATGCCCAGCCGGTGACATAGCCGGCGGTCATCAGCGTGGCCATGGCGAGCGCCAAGGCGCGGCCAAGGCGGACGAGTTGCACAGGAGCAAGGCGGGCAAGCAGGTGGTTCACCCTGCCATGGGTGGCACAGCAGCCCTCAACGAATGCTTGCGCGCGATCGTTAATGGCCAGGCATATGCGCTACGCACAACGCCTGAGGGGGACTATCCCGGCTTTGGCAGCAATCTGCCCCACGCCTTCGGCATACCAGACCGCTGAATCGCTTGGATTTGACCTGATCGCTTGATCCCCAACATGCCGTGACCGCCAGGATGCCGCGCCAAGTGCCTCGGCAATGGGGGCGATTGCTGCCGCGAGGGACGCGCCCCGGTGATACCAGACAGCCCATGGCGATGGTGGCAGGAGGCATGGTGCAACAGCAGCGACAGGGGGGTGGCGCGCTGGCGCGTGGGACGGCGGCCGGTCGGAGGCACCGGGCGCGCTGGGCACGAATGGCGGCGCGGTGGGGTTCGCTCGCTGGGGCGCTGTCGTGGCCGATGCTCGCCGCCGGGCAAAACGCGCCAGAGCGCCGCGCCGGGCCCGAAACCGTGGAGAACCGCATTCGGCCGGGCATGGAGGGCACCGGGCTCGTGGCCGGATCGCTGCGCATCCTGCCCACGGTGGCGTTCGGCGTGGTGGCGACCGACGATCTCTATGCCCGCCGCGTGCCGCGCGTGGCCGATGTCGGGGCCAACCTGGCCCCGGCCGTGACCGTGCAATCGCAATGGAACCGCCATTCCCTGACGCTGCGTGCCGATGGCCTGTTCGAACGCTATGCCCGCCATGGCGCCGAAGGCACCGATCGCTATGGCGCCGGCGCTGCCGGGCGGATCGACATCGGGCGCGATACGCGGGTGAACCTCGACGCTGCGATCGATCGCCGGATCGAGGCGCGCGGCACCACCGGCGACACGCTGTTCGGCGTCAAGCCGATCGCCTATCGCCAGGTAAGCCTGGGCGGCAGCGTGGAGCAAGCCGTGGGCGCCACCCGCCTGGCGTTCGACCTGCGGTTCGATCGCTTCCACTATTTCAACCGGCACGATGGCAACACCACCATCGTGCTTGCCCCGCGCGACTATCAGGCGCTGGCTGGTGGAGCCAAGGTGGTCCGCCCGATCTCCTCGGCGGTGGCGGTGTCGGTCGCCCTGCGCCTCAACAGCACGCGCTATCCCCATGAAGACCGCACGCAGCCCAGCCGGCGCGGCCATGGCTATGCCGTGATGGCCGGCATTGCCTTTGGCCAGGATCGCCTGCTCGAAGGGCAAGTGGCGCTGGGCTATCTGCACCAGCGCTTTGCCAGCCGGGCCTATCCCACCATCGCCGGGCTGGCTTACGATGCCAATGTCCAATGGCACGTCACGCCGCTGACCACCGTGTCGCTCGCGGCCGACAAGACTATCCAGCGCTCCCCAATCATCGATGTCGCCGGGATCGAGCAACAGCAGTTCAGCCTGGGCGCCGCGCACGAATTGCTGCGCACGCTGATCCTGCGCCCGAGCGTGAGCTATACCATCAACCGCTTTCGCGGCGGGGCGCGGGTCGATCGCTATGCCAGTGCCGGGCTTGCGGCGACGTGGCAGGCCGCGCCCCATGTCATGGTGGAAGGGGCGCTGCGCCATGCCCTGGGCCGCACCAGCGCGCCCGTGGCCAAGCCGCGCGAATATGACCAGAACCGCGCGACCATCACTTTGAAATATGTGTTTTGAACGGGCGGAATGCGATGGCCAGCCTGCCGCTTGATCCGCATCTGACGCCCGATCACCACGGCCCTGACGGCGCCGATGATCCCGCAGCGCGGCGCGCCGAACTCGCGCTGCGGGCGGCCATCGCCTTGCTGTTTCTGGTGGCGCTGGCGGCGGCGTTGCGCCTCTTCGCGCCGGGCCCGGATCATGCCGCGCTGCGCCTCGATCTGGCTGGCGCGCC
>NZ_KE148380.1:0-243 GCF_000410615.1 Novosphingobium sp. B-7
TGCCGGCGCCGGCGGGCGCGGCCGGCGTATCGTCATCCTGTGCGGCGCTGGCCGTGCGCGGCAGGAACAGGCGCACGGTGGTACCCTGGCCCGGCGCGCTGTCGATCCGCACCGCGCCGCCAATCTGGCGCATGCTGCCATAGATCTGTGCCAGGCCCAGCCCGGTGCCCTTGCCCACCGGCTTGGTGGTAAAGAACGGCTCCATCGCGCGGCGCAGGGTTTCCTCATCCATCCCCGCGCCGG
>NZ_KE148380.1:434-1971 GCF_000410615.1 Novosphingobium sp. B-7
ACCGCCCAGCCCTCGCCAGCCGGATCGGCCAGATGGCAATCCAGGGTGATCAGCGGGCCCAGCGTGCGCATCAGCATCGGGCGCAGGCGCTCGATCACCAGCGCCGGATCGAGCGCCTGGGTCGCCAGCCGCTGCGTGCGGGAAAAGGCCAGCAACTGAGCGATCAGGTTGGCCGCGCGCTGCGCTGCCTGGCGCCCTTCGCCGGCCAGACGCTCCACCCGCGCGGCATCGCCGCTGCGCCGGGCGATTAGATCGAACGAAGCCAGGATCGCGCCCAGCACGTTGTTGAAATCGTGCGAGAGGCCGGCGACGAGCTGGCCCATCGCCTCCATCTTCTGGCTTTGCACCAGGGCTTCCTGCGCGGCGCGCAATTCGCTGGTGCGCGCTTCCACCCGTGCCTCCAGCGTGGCGTTCAACTCGCGCAGCTGTTCGGCGATCGCTGCCCGCTCGCTCACCAGGCGGGTGCGCTCGGCGATCTCCTCCATGAAGGCAACGTCATCGGGATGCCAATCGCGCGTCGTCCGGCTGTTGAGATAGACGATCGTGCGCAGCCGCCCTTCGCGCAGGAATGGCACGACCAGGATGGCGCGGGTATCAACCGTGCGCGCGGTTTCCAGGCTGCGCGCGTCGACCCGCGGATCGGCGGCGAACAGATCGCCCACCACCACGGTCTCACCCCGGTTGAGCGCGGCCACGATGCGGGCGCCGAAATCGGCCGCCGGCATGCGCCCCAGCAGCGGCGGGGCCGTGCCATCGGTCCAGCAGATATCGTAATCGAACACGTCCTCTTCGGCCAGCAGTTGGCCAAAGCCGGTGCGGCTCACCCCGAAATGCTCGCCCATCAGCGCGGCAATCTCGTCCAGCGCGGCGGTGGTATCGTAATCGCGCAAGACATCGGCGATCTTGAGCCGCAGCGCGATGCGCGCCTCACGCCGGGCGATCTTGTGGAACACTCGCTCCAGCCAGGCCGCGCCCAGTGCGATGGCCAGAATCAGCAGCGTGATCGTGGCGATCAGCACGGCCAGAAACGTCTGGCCGATGCCGCTGGTCACCATGTGCGCGTGCGCCGCGCTGTCCATGGTGATCACGGCAGCATGCATGCCGGCATAGTGCATGCCGGCAATCGCCAGGCCCATCAGCCCGGCCGCGCCCAGCCGCATGCCCAGCGCCTGGTCCCGCGCGGCAAACCACAGCGCAGCGGTGGCCG
Source organism: Novosphingobium sp. B-7 (assembly GCF_000410615.1). Lineage (NCBI taxonomy): Bacteria > Pseudomonadati > Pseudomonadota > Alphaproteobacteria > Sphingomonadales > Sphingomonadaceae > Novosphingobium > Novosphingobium sp. B-7. The sequence continues at coordinate 1,642 of NZ_KE148380.1, forward strand.
CACCGATCGCGATCAGCACCGAAATGCCCACCCACAGCCGGTCATAATGCATGGTGCCGGGCATGCGCATCGCCGCCATGCCCACGTAATGCATCGCCACCACGCCCAGACCCATCAACAGCCCGGCCGAGGCGATGCGCCGGGATGACAGGCCGGTGCGGCCCAGCGCGGCAAAGCCCGCGCCGGTAAATCCGATGGCGATGGCCAGCGACAGCAGCGTCAGCCCCAGGTCATAGCCCATTGCCATGCCCGGCACGCGAAACGCCAGCATGGCCACGAAATGCATCGACCAGATGCCGCCACCCAGCGCGATCGAGGCCGCCGCCAGCC
>NZ_KE148380.1:1987-2369 GCF_000410615.1 Novosphingobium sp. B-7
GGCGCGCCCAACCCTGGCCCACGCGCACCCGGCCCGCCAGGCTCAACGCCGTGAACGAGGCGAACACCGCGATCAGAATCGATAGAATGACCAGATTGGCCTCGTGCGTTCCGGTCGTGTTCATGGCCTCCCTGCTCCCACAGAACCACGACCCCGGCAATGGCCATCTAGGGACATGCCGCGGTGGCGGATCGGGGTGCGCAACGCACGGGTCGGGCTTTGGTGCCCGCCATCAATCCCAAGTGGCTGCGCGCGCCTTGAGCCGGGCATGGATCGCCTCGGCCTCGTTGCGATCAGCCAGGGGTACAGGCACTTGCGCCAGGGCATGGGGCGGCGGCAAACGCAGGCCTTGCGCCGCGATGCCGCGCGCCAGCCCCAGCCG
>NZ_APCQ01000258.1:0-47976 GCF_000410615.1 Novosphingobium sp. B-7
CGGCTCCGGCCACGCGGGCGCGCTGGCCAGTGGGCTTGCGCGCGCCGGTGGTTGCCGGGCCATCGATGCGCTTGCGGCGTTCGCCGCGGCGCTCCTTGCGGTATTGCTTGGCGTGGGCCTTGGCCGCGCGCTTTTCCATGGTCTTGGGTTCGACCAGCACCGGCGCTTCGAGTGGCAGATCGCCTTCGGTTTCGGTAAAGCCCAGCTGTTCCAGGCTCTTGGAAAAGTGCTCGGGCAGCGGCGCGGTCACGTCCAGCAGATCCCCTTCGGGATGCTCGATGCGCAGGCGGCGGGCATGCAGGTGCAGCTTGCGGCTGATGCTGCCCGACAGGAACGCGCCCTGGCCGCCGTACTTGCCATCGCCCACGATCGGGTGGCCGATCGCGGCCATGTGCACGCGCAGTTGGTGGGTGCGCCCGGTGAACGGCTGCAATTCCACCCAGGCAGCGCGGTTGCCGGCGCGATCGATCACGCGATAGCGCGTGCGGGCCGGCATGCCGTGCTCGGTTTCATCGACCATCATCTTCTCGCCGCCGGTGCCCGGCTGCTTGGCCAGCGGCAGTTCGATCATGCCATCGTGGATATCGGGCACGCCCATGACCAGCGCCCAATAGATCTTGCGCGCGGTGCGGCCGGAAAAGCGCCTGGAAAAGAACGCCGCGCTGCCCGGCGTGCGCGCCACCAGCAGCACGCCCGAGGTATCCTTGTCGAGCCGGTGGACCAGGCGCGGGCGCGGATCGCCATCGCCGGCATAGGCATCGAGCAGGCCATCGACATGCTCATAGGTGCCGCTGCCGCCTTGGGTGGCCAGGCCCGGCGGCTTGTTGATCACGATCGCGGCGCGATCCTGTTCCAGCACGATGTCTTCGGCCAGGTGGATCTGTTCTTCGGTCAGCGGCTTGCGCACGCGGCCGCCCTTGCCGCCGCCGGCCAGCGGCAGCGGGCCACCCGCCGGGGGCACGCGCAGGGACTGCCCGGCGATCAGGCGGGTGTCGACATCGGCGCGCTTGCCATCCACGCGAATCTGGCCGGTGCGCGCCCAGCGCGACACCATGGCAAAGCTCACCTCGGGGAGGTTGCGTTTGAACCAGCGGTCCAGCCGCACATCGTTGTCATCAGGGCGAACTGTGAACTGGCGCACGGCATCTGCATTGCCGGCACCTTTGCCATTCGAAGCTTTGCCGTTAGAGGCTTTTGAAGAGGTCATGGTCGCGCCCATAAGGCCTTTGCCCGCAAATTGCACGACATTGCTTGCCTTTCGCCGGCAGAATCACTATTGGGCGCCCGGTTCGAGCCGGTCCTGATCGGATTCGGCACGCTTTGTGTTCCTGGTATCTGGTGACCCCCGCGCGGCCGCGGGCTCTCGCCCGAAGCTGTTGAGGTATGTCGGTTTATGCAGATTCTCGTTCGCGACAACAATGTTGATCAAGCTCTTCGTGCCCTGAAGAAGAAGCTTCAGCGCGAAGGTGTCTATCGCGAAATGAAGCTGCGTCGTCACTTTGAAAAGCCGTCGGAAAAGCGCGCTCGCGAAAAGGCCGCCGCTGTGCGTCGCGCCCGCAAGCTTGAGCGCAAGCGCCAGGAGCGCGACGGCGCGAAGTAAGCTTCAATCGTGGCGGGACTATCCGTCACATTGAGCACTTGCGATAGGCCCTGTGCTGGGCCAAGAGGGCGCCGTGAATCACGGCGCCCTTTTCGTTGGGTCGAGCATCCTGGCTCGAATCGACGGGCAGGCACCGGCCGGGCGGCCGTTCCTTTGGGCGCTGCCTGATCAGGGAAAATCCAGAGGGAAACCCCAGAGGGAAACCAATGTCGGAAATCACCCGCGTTCCGTTGCAGCCCGTTGCCAAGGGCTCGCTCGCCAAGGTTTGGCTCGGCGTGATCGTTGCCGTGCTGGTGGGCATCGGCCTGGCCTGGGCGGCGCGCCCGGTGCACTTCAGTGAAGTGCGCGTGATCGCGCTCAAGGAAGGCACGGGCAAGTCTCCCACCACGTCTGACGTGGCGCTGATCAACTATGTTGGCCGCATCGCCAGCACCGGCAAGGAATTCGATCGTGGCGAAAACGCCGCGATGCCGCTGCAAGGCGTGATCCCCGGCTTTGCCCAGGGCCTGCAACAGATGAAGGTGGGCGGCAAGTACCGCCTCGAGATCCCGGCCGCGCTTGCCTATGGCAGCCAGGCCATGCCGGGCCGCGATGGCAGTGTCGCCATTCCCGCCAACAGCGACCTGGTGTTCGAGGTCGAGCTGATCGAGTTCCGCTCCATGGCCGAACTGCAGCGCCAGCAGGCCGCGATGCAGGCGCTGCAGCAGCAGATGCAGGCGCGCGGCGCGGCCGGTGCGGCTGGTGGCGCAGCGGGTGATCCGGCGGCAGCCCCGGTGGTGCCCGCCAACTGATCCGGCTTTATGCCAGGGGGCTGTCGGCCCCGTGGCTTGCCCCAGCGGCTTGAAGGACACCGCGCGCGATGGTAGCGCGCGGTGTTCTTGTTTTTGGCAAACCCTGCACGAAAGGGACGGCATGTCCGTGAATACCGCCGACGTGGCGAAGATCGCCAGTCTTGCGCGCATCAAGGTGAGTGAGGCCCAGCTTGAAGCGATGGTGCCCGAATTGAACGGCATCCTCGCCTGGGTGGAGCAATTGGGCGAAGTCGACGTGACCGGGGTGACCCCGATGACCGCCGTGATCCCCAATACGCTGCGCCTGCGCGATGACGTGGTGAACGCCGATCCGCTGACCGGCGGCGACATCCGCGATGCCGTGCTGGCCAATGCCCCGGTGGCCGAACATGGCTTCTTCGGCGTGCCCAAGGTGATCGAGTAAGCTTTGGCCGGCCTTGCGCGGGCCGTGCTTCGACAGGCTCAGCACGAACGGATGTGGGTTTTGGATCAATCCCCCGTTCGCCCTGAGCTTGTCGAAGGGCCGGCGCAGCACCGCCTTCCAGTTTCCCACGCACGAACCCCGATCGGTTCATGCGCAACAATCGGTCCGAACGGATGACTGACCTTACCGAACTTGGCGTTGCCGCGCTCCGTGATGGGGTGGCGAGTGGCGCTTTCACCGCCACGGAAGTGGCCAGTGCGTTCAACGCCGCGGTCGAAGCGGCGCAGGGCGCGCTCAATGCCTTTATCGTCACCACCCCGGATGCCGCGCTTGCCGCAGCGGCCAAGGTGGACGCAGCCCGCGCCGCCGGGCAGCCGCTGGGCAAGATGGCCGGCGTGCCGATCGGCATGAAGGATCTGTTTGCCACCAAGGGCGTGCAGACCACGGCCGCCAGCAAGATCCTGGAGGGCTTTGTCCCGCCGTATGAAAGCACCGTCTCGCAGAAGCTGTGGGATGCTGGTGCCGGCATGCTGGGCAAGCTCAACCTCGATCAGTTCGCCATGGGCTCGTCCAACGAGACCAGCGGTTTTGGCAATGTGATTTCGCCCTGGCGCAAGGGGGACGATACCACCCCGCTGGCACCGGGTGGTTCTTCGGGCGGCTCGTCGGCCGCGGTTGCCGCGCGCATCGCGCCGGCGGCCACGGGCACTGACACCGGCGGCTCGATCCGCCAGCCCGCCGCCTTCACCGGCATTTCCGGGATCAAGCCCACCTATGGCCGCTGCTCGCGCTGGGGCGTGGTGGCGTTTGCCTCCTCGCTCGACCAGGCCGGGCCGATGGCGCGCGACGTGCGCGACTGCGCGATCATGCTCGAAGCCATGGCCGGGTTCGATCCCAAGGATTCGACCAGCCTCGATCTGGCGGTGCCGGCATGGGAAGCGGGCCTCAATGCCGACATGCGCGGCAAGAAGGTGGGCATTCCGCGTGAATACCGCGTCGATGGCCTCGACGCCGATGTCGCCAAGAGCTGGGAAGATGGCATCGCCTGGCTCAAGGATGCCGGCGCGGAAATCGTCGATATCTCGCTGCCGCATACCAAGTACGCCCTGCCCACCTATTACATCATTGCCCCGGCCGAGGCTTCGTCGAACCTCGCCCGCTATGATGGCGTGCGCTACGGCCTGCGCGATCTGCCTGATGGCGCCAACCTGCAGGACATGTACGCTGCCACCCGCGCTGCCGGTTTCGGCGACGAGGTGAAGCGCCGCATCCTGATCGGCACCTATGTGCTTTCGGCCGGGTTCTATGACGCCTATTACACCCAGGCGCAGAAGGTTCGCGCGCTGATCGCGCAGGATTTCGCCAAGGCGTTCGAGACGGTGGACGTGATCCTGACGCCCACCGCGCCATCGGCCGCGTTCCCGCTGGGGCAGAAGAGCACCGACCCGGTGGAGATGTATCTCAACGACGTGTTCTCGGTGCCGGCGAGCCTCGCCGGTCTTCCGGCCATGTCGGTTCCGGCCGGCCTGTCGCGCGATGGGCTGCCGCTGGGTCTGCACGTCATCGGCCGGCCACTCGATGAACAGGGCGTGCTGAACGCCAGCCTTGCGCTTGAACAGCGCGCACAGTTTTCGGCAAAGCCGGGTAAGTGGTGGTAAGATGAGCAGCTATCGTATCCAGGGCGCCACGGGCGAATGGGAAGTGGTCATCGGGCTGGAAGTGCACGCCCAGATCACCACGCAGGCCAAGCTCTTTTCGGGCTCTGCCACCGCATTCGGCGCCGAACCCAACACCCAGGTCAGCCTGATCGACGCGGCGATGCCGGGCATGCTGCCCGTGCCCAACCGCGAGTGCATCCGTCAGGCGGTGCGCACCGGCATGGCGATCGACGCGCAGATCAACACCTGGTCGCGGTTCGATCGCAAGAACTACTTCTATGCCGATCTGCCGCAGGGCTATCAGATCAGCCAGCTCTACCACCCGCTGGTGGGCGAAGGGTCGATCGAGATCGCGCTGGATGACAAGAACCCCGAGGCCGGCACCAAGGTCATCGGTATCGAGCGCATCCATGTGGAGCAGGACGCGGGCAAGCTGATGCATGATCAGCACCCGACGATGTCCTACGTCGATCTCAACCGCTCGGGCGTGGCGCTGATGGAAATCGTCAGCCGGCCTGATATGACGTCGCCGGCCGAGGCCGGGGCATACCTGACCAAGCTGCGCCAGATCCTGCGCTATGTCGGCTCGTGCGACGGCAACATGGATCAGGGCTCGATGCGGGCCGACGTCAACGTCTCGGTGCGCCGCGCAGGCGAGCCGCTGGGCACCCGCACCGAAACCAAGAACGTCAACTCGGTGCGCTTCGTCATGGCCGCGATCGAGCACGAGGCGAGCCGCCAGGTGGACGTGCTGGAAGCCGGTAGCAAGATCGTGCAGGAAACCCGCCTGTTCGATCCGGGCACGGGCACCACGCGGTCGATGCGCAGCAAGGAAGACGCGCACGACTATCGCTATTTCCCCGATCCCGATCTGCTGCCGCTGGTGCTGGACCAGGCATTCCTGGATGAATGCCGCGCGTCTCTGCCCGAACTGCCCGATGCCAAGCGCACGCGTTATACTGATGCGCTGGGCCTGTCGGCCTACAACGCCGCGGTGCTGACGGCAGACGTGGATACGGCTGCCTGGTTCGAAACCCTGATTACGGCGAGCGCTGCCAAGCAGGGCAAGGATGAAGCCGCCGTGGCCAAGCAGGCTGCCAACTGGCTGACCAGCGAACTGTTCGGCGCGCTCAACAAGCTGGGCAAGGGCCTGGAAGACAGCCCGGTTTCGCCGACAAGCGCAGCAGAACTTCTGGCGCTGATCGGCGATGGCACGATCTCCGGCTCGATCGCCAAGCAGGTCCTGGAAAAGATGCTGGAAACCGGCGACGGCGCGGCCGCGATCGTGGAACGCGAAGGCCTCAAGCAGACGACCGACACCGGCGCGATCGAAGCGGCAGTGGATGCCGTGCTGGCCGCCAATGCCGACAAGGTGGAACAGTACCGTGGCGGCAAGGAAGCCCTGTTCGGCTTCTTCGTGGGCCAGACGATGAAAGCCATGGCCGGCAAGGGCAATCCGCAGCTGGTCAATCAGGTGCTGAAAGCCAAGCTGGGGTGAGGGACGCGCCCTGCGGTCTTCGCACCGCTAGGGCCAGACTTTCAGGACATAAGAAAGCCCCCTGTCCGGCGAAGGACAGGGGGCTTTTCTCTGGGAAGTCGACTGCCTGTCAGCTCTTTACGGGCGTGCGCGTCGCTTTGGCTTCGTTGCCGGCATATTCCTCGAAATTCTTCTTGAACACGGCGACCAGTTCATCGAGCGCAGCCACGGCGTCATCGCCTTCCTTTGGCGGGAAAAGCTTGAGGCCGTTGCCGCCCCACGCTTTGTATTCGAAGTCGATTTTCTGATCGTCGCCAAATTCCCGCACCATGAACAGTGTGCGCAGCGAGCGGCCGTAAATTGCGGCTTTCTGGTAGAATACGTCCGCCACGACGAGTTCTGAATAGCACTTGGCCTGAGAATCCGAGCGGCGCGTTTTAACGGAATTCATGGTCTTGCGCACCAGCGGCGTGGCATGCGTCACGATCGTGGTGCCCGGAGTAAGCTTGAGCATGCCGCGCGGGTGGAGCGTCTCAAGAGCATCGAGCTGGCTGGGACTGTCCAGCGCGCTGGCCATCAGCGTGCGATTGGTGGCATCGCGATTGCCGTGGATGGCAGCATCAAGCAAGCCGCCGCCCAAGAGTCCGGTCGTCATCGACGCCATTCGTTCGGCCGGCCAGATATGGAGTTCGCAGCCATCGGGCGCAGCGGCCGACGGTGCATGCACGACGACCTCCGGACTAAGTGACTTTGCGGCTTCGGCAGGCGCTGCTTGAGATGCGGGCGCCGTCGTGTCTTGCGCCTGGACGGTGCCAACCGTGGCCAGCAAAGCCACGCTAGTTGCAAGGAAGGTCTTGAGCATTTCCATAATCCCCATCTGGAATGGCCCCGTTTGGGCTGTGCTTGGGTTAATTTTTCTTACGCGGCGGCGCTGCTAGCTGCCTGCCAAACGTTTCCACGCTTTCTGCAAACGCGTGGCGCAATTCGCCTAGCGCAGCCTGCGGATCGTCTTCTGGCTTTGCGGGAGGAAACAGTGTGAGCTTTTCCGTGGCAATCGTGCCAAAGCTGCGGGTGGGCGTTTCGCTGCCGTCGAACCGCTTGAAGCGGTAGATCACCTTGAGATAGCGGCCGGAAAAGCTGTCTTCCTGAAAGAACACGTCATCCACGGCCAGTTCGGCATGGCACGGTCCGCCTTCGGCCGTGTAGCGACCCGGCGTATTGCGCAGGGTGCGACTGTCGAGCGTGTCAGCATGGACTGTGACTTGATACCCCGTCAGGCCGAGTATAGTCGGAAGGTCGAGGCTCGCCAGCACGGCCTGTTGGGTGGCCGTGTCCAGCGGTGCTCGCGGCAGCTTTGGATAGCCCTGCCGCCCGTTAACAGCCCCATCAACGATTCCGCCGTGGAGCCAGCCGTAAAAAGTAGACCGCAATGGGCTGCCAGGCCAAATGTGAAGCGTGCAAGGTGATGTGGATGTGGCCAGGCTTGCCGTGGCATCCTGCGCAGTTGCTGTCCACGGCACACTAACGGCCAGCGCAGCAAGCAAACCAATCGGCGCCTTGCGCAGTCGCCCCCACCCGATCTTTTCTGTCATGCCTTCCCCGGGACACCCAGCGTAGTTTGCGCAACAATTTGTTACGAAGTCTGCGTCTAGGCTAAACCGGCATAGCTCGGCAAGGCTTCATCTGGAACCTTGCCGAGCCAGTGCTGCCAAAATGGCAAAATCGGGTTTTACTTCCCCTGTACGCTGGTCACCTCAACCGGCAGGCCGAGCTTGTCGAGCTGCGGTTTGATCTTGGTGGCGTCGCCCACCACCACCCAGGTCAGCTTGCTCGGATCGAGCGCGGTGCGGGCGGCCTTGTCGAGTTCGGCGGCGGTCAGAGTGGGATAGCGCACGGCGAGGCGCGTGTAGTAATCGTCAGGGCGCTGGAACTGGACGATCTTGACCAGGCCATCGAGCACCGCTGACGAGGTTTCGAACGCGCCCGGCAGTTCGCGCGCGGCGCCCTGCGTGGCCCAGCCCAGTTCATCGGGGGCAACGCCCTTGTCCTTGAGGAACGCAGCCATGTCGCCCTGCATCGCGGCGATCGCGGGGCCGGTCTGGTCGGTCTGGACCGGCGCGACGAGGCGATAGATCACGCGGTCCTGGCGGTCGCTCACCGCGCTGCCCACGCCATAGCTCCAGCCCTTGCTTTCGCGCACGTCCATGTTGAGGCGCGAGAGGAAGCTGCCGCCCAGCACTTCGTTGGCGGTGCGCAGCGGCACGAGATCGTCGCGGCCGGTGGCGGCGAGAACCTCGCCGGCCATGATCATCGACTGCGGCGAGGCCGGGCGATCGACCAGCAGGATGCGCGGGCTGGCTGCGGGAATCGTTGCCGACAGGTTCTTGGCCGGGGCAGCGCCCGCTGGTTCGGCCCAGCTGCCAAAGCTGCGTTCCAGCAGCGGCTTGACCGCGGCCAGCGTGGTATCGCCGACCACGAAGATCGTCGCCTTGGACGGGCGCAGCCAGGCCTGGTGGAACGCAGCGAGGTCTGCTGGAGTCAGGCGCTTGACCACGGCCGGATCGCCGGTGCCGGTGGGCGGCGTGCCATAGGGGTGCTGCGGCCCGTAGAGCGCGGGATAGAGCACGCGCGAGGCCATGGCCGAGGGATCGCGCAGTTCGGCATCGATCGCGGCGAGTTGCTGGGCGCGCACGCGTTCCAGGTCATCGCTCTTGAGCGCGGGATTGCGGATATAGTCGGCTAGCAGCGCCAGTGAGCCAGCGAGGTTGGGCGCCACGGCATCGAGCTGGAACGCCGTGCTGTCGGGCAGGGCGGCGTTGCTGATGTTGGCGCCCAGGTTTTCGCGGGCACGGGCAAAGGCGGCGGCATCCAGGGTCTTGGTGCCCTGGTCCATCATCTTGAGCAGCATGGCCTGCGTGCCCAGCGCCTGGCGCGGATCGGCGGCAAAGCCGGCGTCGAACGCCACCTGCACCGAAACGACAGGCACGGCGGCGCGGCGGGCAAAGACCACCTTCACCCCGTTGGACAGCGTTGCCCGCTCGATCTGCGGGAACTGCAGCGCGGCCAGGTTGCCGATAGGCGGCAGTTCGCTGCGATCGGGGCCGGCGGCAGCGGCCGGCACGGCCGGCTGCGGCGCCGGGTCTTGGCCGGGCTGGTGCCAATAGGCGGGATGGGCAGCGCTACCGTGGCCCCCACCGACCTTGGTATCGTTGTTGGCCCAGCCGCCGTGGGATTCGCCGCCCTCGGTGCGGGTGCCCGGCTCGACCGTCAGGGCAAAGACCGGGCGCGTCAGCCACTTTTGCAGCGCGTCACGCACCTGCGCCGGCGTGAGCGCGGCCATGGCCGCCAGTTCCTTGCGATAGTGGTTGGCATCGCCGTTGTAGAGCAGACCTTCGGCCAGCGTCGGTGCCTTGCCGCCAAAGCCGCCGACCGATTCCAGCTTGCGGATCTGGTCGCTGGCGGTGACGGTGGCGGCGCGGGCGAGTTCGTCGGCCGTCGGGCCTTCGGTCACCAGGCGCTTGATCTGCGCGTCAAGCGCGGCGCCGACGGCGGCGGCATTCTGGCCCGGCTTCACATCGGCCTGAACCACGAACTGCCCGGCCTGGGCATAGATTTCGGCATTGGCGCCGGCCGCAACCGCCAGTTGCTGGCCACGCACCAGGTTGTCGTCGAGCCGCGAGGAAGCAAGCCCGCCCAGGATCACCGCGCCGATCTGCAACGGCAGGTAATCGGGGTTGTCGTAGCCCGGGATCGCCCACATGCGGTAGATGCGGGTGGTGGCCACTTCATCCTTGATCGTCTTGGCGACCGGCGCGGGCAGGGTCGGCACCGGGGCCGATACCGGTTGCACCTTGGGCCCGGCGGGAATGGCGCCGAACCACTTGGCGACCTTGGCCTTGGCCGTGGCGAGATCGACGTCACCGGCCAGGACCAGCACGGCGTTGTTGGGGCCATAGTGATCGGTGAACCACGCTTTCACATCGGCCAGGCTGGCGCTGTCGAGATCGGCCATCGAACCGATCGTGCTGTGGTGATAGGGGTGGCCGACGGGATAGAGGTTTTCGAGCTGCTCGTATTCCACCAGGCCATAGGGCTGGTTGTCGCCCTGGCGCTTTTCGTTCTGGACCACGCTGCGCTGGTTATCGAGCGTTTCCTGCGTCACCGCACCCAGCAGATAGCCCATGCGATCGGATTCCAGCATGAGGAAGCGATCGAGCGCGGCCGTGGGCACGGTTTCGAAATAGTTGGTGCGATCAAACCAGGTCGTGCCGTTGTAATCGGTGGCGCCGGCGTTCTGCAGCGGGGTGAAGAAATCGCCCTTGTTGTGCTCGCTGCCGTTGAACATCAGGTGTTCGAACAGGTGGGCAAAGCCGGTCTTGCCCTTGGGCTCGTTCTTGGAACCCACGCCATACCACACCGACACGGCCACGACCGGCGCCTTGCGATCGGTATGGACCAGCACGCGCAGGCCGTTGGGCAGGGTGAACTGCTCGTACGGGATGTTCACTGCTGAAACCAGGTTGGCCAGCGGCGCCGGGGCGGGCACTGCCGGGGCCGATGCCGTGGCGGCAAGCACGGGCGAAGGCGCGGCCGAGGCGATGGCCAGGGCCAGGAGAGAGGCGTTGAGGAAGCGCTGCATGGAGGGGGGCTTGTCCTGTCTCGAAAAGTCTCTGTGGCGATGTGTAAGGGCATGTTCGGCGGAGTCAAAGCTGAACCATCGTGAGGACTTGCCACGCGACATTGGTTTTGATTGCAACCGGTGGCGCAAAATTTGATCCACGTCCTTGTGTTGCCCAAAAGTCACACTACCTTGTGGCGGTCAGGAGAGCGAGAGACCGTTATGAACCTCGAAAAATTCACCGATCGCGCCAAGGGTTTCCTCCAGGCGGCCCAGACCCTGGCGATCCGCCTGAGCCATCAGCGCATCACCCCCGAGCACGTGCTCAAGGTGTTGCTGGAAGACCCTGAAGGCATGGCCAGCGGGCTGATCCAGCGGGCCGGCGGCAACCCGGCCGTGGCCCAGGCCGAAGTGGACAAGGCGCTGGGCAAGTTGCCGGCGGTGTCTGGTTCGGGCGCGCAGAATTCGCCCGGGCTCGACAACGATACCGTGCGCCTGCTCGACCAGGCCGAGCAGGTTGCTGCCAAGAGCGGGGACAGCTTTGTCACGGTGGAACGCATGCTGCTGGCGCTGACGCTGGCCGGCACCACGGCGGCTGGTCAGGCCCTGAAGGCGGCGGGCCTGTCGCCCCAGGCGCTGGAAGCCGCGATCACGGCGCTGCGCGGTGGGCGTTCGGCCGACAGCGCCGGCGCGGAAAACGCCTATGACGCGATGAAGAAATATGCCCGCGACCTGACGGCCGCCGCGCGCGAGGGCAAGCTCGATCCGGTGATCGGCCGCGACGAGGAAATCCGTCGTACCGTGCAGATCCTGGCGCGTCGCACCAAGAACAACCCGGCGCTGATCGGCGAACCCGGCGTGGGCAAGACGGCGATTGCCGAAGGCCTGGCGCTGCGGATCGCCAATGGCGACGTGCCCGACAGCCTCAAGCATCGCCGCCTGATGGCGCTCGACATGGGCAGCCTGATTGCCGGCGCCAAGTATCGCGGCGAGTTCGAGGAGCGGTTGAAGGCCGTGCTTGACGAGGTGAAGGGCGCCGAGGGCGAAATCATCCTGTTCATCGACGAGATGCACACCCTGATCGGCGCGGGCAAGACCGAAGGCGCGATGGACGCGTCCAACCTCTTGAAGCCGGCGCTGGCGCGGGGCGAGTTGCACTGCATCGGCGCCACCACGCTGGATGAATACCAGAAGTACGTGGAAAAGGACCCGGCCCTGCAACGCCGGTTCCAGCCCGTGTTCGTGGGCGAGCCGACGGTGGAGGACACCATCTCGATCCTGCGCGGGATCAAGGAAAAGTACGAGGTGCACCATGGCGTGCGCATCGCCGACGCCGCGATCGTGGCGGCCGCGACGCTGTCCAACCGCTATATCGCCGACCGCTTCCTGCCCGACAAGGCGATCGACCTGATGGACGAGGCCGCCAGCCGCATCCGCATGGAGGTGGAAAGCAAGCCCGAGGAGATCGAGAACCTGGATCGTCGCATCATCCAGCTCAAGATCGAGGAAATGGCCCTGGCCAAGGAAACCGACCAGGCCAGCCGCGACCGGCTCGATACCCTGCGCGAAGACCTGGCCAACCTGGAACAGCAATCGGCCGAACTGACCACGCGCTGGCAGAACGAGCGCGACAAGATCCATGCCGAAGGCAAGATCAAGGAGCATCTCGACAGCGCGCGCGTGGAACTGGAGCAGGCGCAGCGCGTGGGCGATCTGGCGAAGGCTGGGGAGCTGGCCTATGGCCGCATTCCCGAGCTGGAGCGCCAGTTGGCCGAGGCGCAAGGCGCCAGCAAGAACGCCCTGCTGCGCGAGGAAGTGACGGCCGAGGATATCGCTGGTGTCGTCAGCCGGTGGACCGGCGTGCCGGTCGACCGGATGATGGAGGGCGAGCGGGAAAAGCTGCTCGCCATGGAAGACGTGCTGGGCAAGCGTGTGATCGGCCAACGCGACGCGGTGGTGGCCGTGTCCAAGGCGGTGCGCCGCGCGCGGGCCGGGTTGCAAGACCCCAACCGTCCGCTCGGCAGCTTCCTGTTCCTGGGCCCCACGGGCGTGGGCAAGACCGAGTTGACCAAGGCGCTGGCGGGTTTCCTGTTTGATGATGACAGTGCGATGGTGCGCATCGACATGTCGGAGTTCATGGAAAAGCATGCCGTCAGCCGTCTGATCGGCGCGCCTCCGGGCTATGTCGGCTATGACGAAGGCGGCGTGCTGACCGAGGCGGTGCGGCGCCGGCCCTATCAGGTCGTCCTGTTCGACGAGGTGGAAAAGGCTCATCAGGACGTGTTCAACGTGCTGTTGCAGGTGCTCGATGATGGGCGCCTGACCGACGGCCAGGGCCGCGTGGTGGATTTCACCAACACGCTGATCATCCTGACCTCCAACCTGGGCAGCCAGTACCTGGCCAACCTGGGCGAGGGCGAAGATGCCGCCAGCGTGGAGCCGCAGGTGATGGATGTGGTGCGCGCGCACTTCCGGCCGGAATTCCTCAACCGGCTGGATGAAATCATCCTGTTCCACCGCCTGGGCCAGGAACACATGGCCCCGATCGTGGACATCCAGGTGGCACGCGTGGCCAAGCTGCTCAAGGATCGCAAGATCACGCTGGACCTCACCGAGGCGGCCAAGCGCTGGCTGGGCCGGGTGGGCTATGATCCGGTCTATGGCGCGCGGCCATTGAAGCGGGCCGTGCAGCGCTATCTGCAAGACCCGCTGGCGGAGCGGCTGCTGGCAGGCCAAGTGCCCGACGGCAGCACGGTGACGATCGATGAAGGCGACGGCGCGCTGGCGTTCCACGTCAGCTGAGCCGCGCAGGCCATTGCGGAAAGGGAAGGGGAGCGCATGTCGCTCCCTTTTCTGCATCGGCGGGCCGGCAGCCCGCGGGCGTCAGACCAGGCCGAGCTTGGCCAGTTCGCCGGCGATCGCGGCGGGCAGCACGTCACCGGCTTCCCCATGGCCAAGATCGGCCGGGGCATCGGCTGCTTCCAGATAGCGCCAGCCCTGGTGGGCGCGGCGCGGCATCGGCACCACGTCGATCAGGCGGGTGGAGACCAGGATATTGGTGCGTCCGCCCTCGGCCTCTTCAAAACCCAAGATTTCGCTGCGCGCGACCAGCTGGTGCTTGAGAATCCAGTACAGCGAGCCGCCGATCATTTCGGCATGGCGGCGCGGGCAGTTGCGCGTGGTCAGGCGGGCGACGCCATCGGCACCGTGGCGCCGGCCGGTGGAAAACCATTCGTGGACTTCCGCCAGCGACTGCGCGCCATAGGCCACTTTGGTCATGTTGAGCGGCATTGCAGGTGTTCTTTCAATCCGAATCAGGCGGCAAGCCCGGTGACGACAGCCAGCCCCAGGAACGAGAAGAACCCCATGACATCGGTGGCCATCGTCACGAATACGGCCGAAGAGACAGCCGGATCCACCCGCAGGCGATCGAGGCTGACCGGAACGAGGATTCCAGCCAGGCCCGCCACCAGGTTGTTGATCACCATGGCCGCGCCGATCACCGCGCCCAGGTGCGGGTTGCCAAAGATCAGCGTGGTGCCCACCCCGATCAGCACGCCCAGCGAGAGCCCGTTGGCCAGCGCGATGCGCAATTCGCGCAGGATCATGCGCACGGTGTTGGAACTCGTCAGCTGGTTGGTGGCAATCGCGCGCACCACCACTGCCAGCGTCTGGGTGCCGGCATTGCCGCCCATGCCCGAAACGATCGGCATCAGCACGGCGAGCAGGGCAAAGCGCGCGATGGCGCCCTGGAACAGGCCGACCACCGAGGCGGCAATGATCGCCGTGCCCAGGTTCACCACCAGCCACGACAGGCGCGTGCGCACGGTCAGGCCGATCGGCTCGTTGATGTCGCCATCGCCCGCGCCCGACAGGCGCAGGATGTCCTCGCTCGCCTCTTCCTGGATAATGTGGACCACGTCGTCCACCGTGATCTGGCCGACCAGCCGGCCACTGTCATCCACCACGGCGGCAGAAATCAGCGCATACTTCTGAAAGCGGAGCGCGACCTCTTCCTGGTCCATGGTGACGGGAATCAGCGTCTGGTCGCGCTTCATCACATCGGCCAGGGGCACGCTGCGCGGTGCGCGCAGCAGCCAGGAAAGCATGCAGGTGCCAACCGGGCGATGCTTTACGTCGACGATGAACACTTCCCAGAATTCGGTGGCAAGGTCATCGTCGTCGCGGCGCAGGTAATCGATCAGGTCGCCCACGGTCAGGTGTTCGGGCACCGCGATCACGTCGCGGCTCATCAGGCGGCCGGCGGATTCTTCGGGGTAGGACAGCGCGCTTTCGATCGCGGCGCGGTCTTCCGGCTCCATTTCTGCCAGGACGGCGGCCTGGTCTTCCTCGTCGAGGTCTTCGATCAGGGCGACGGCGTCGTCCGTCTCCATCTGCTCGGCGAGGTCGGCAACCTCTTCGGGTTCGAGCTGATCGACCAGGTCATCGCGCACCCAGTCGTTCAACTCGGCGAGCACGTCTGAGCCGAGCAGGTCGTTGATCGCGCGGGCCAGCGGCGCACGGTATTCCTGGCCGATCAGCTCGAACAGGTCGGCGATGTCGGCCGGGTGGAGCGGCTCGACCAGGTTATAGACCGCTTCCTGGTTTTCCGCGTCCAGCGCCTCGGTCACCCGGCGCAGGAACGAGGGGCGCAGCGTGTTGTCTTCCTCGTCCAGTTCCTGCGAATTGCGCGCAGGTTCGGGCGCTGCCACCGTCAAGGTGTCAGTGTCCACGCCGTCGTCCATCCGCGGGTCGTGTTCGTGGGGCGCGCCTTGTTCCATCAAGGCGGGGATAGGCGATCATCCGGCAAATGCAATGGTGCACTGCAGCGTGACTTTGTCCGAAGATTGCCTATATCGGCGGCATTCTTTGCCAAGGAAGAGTGGTCGATGTCTGAAGAAAAACTGGTCCTGTCGCTGGATTCGGGCGATGTGGTGATCAAGCTGCGTCCCGACCTGGCCCCCGGCCACGTGGAACGCATCAAGGAACTGGCCTCGGAAGGCTTCTATGACGGGGTGAAGTTCCACCGCGTGATCCCCGGTTTCATGGCGCAGGGCGGCTGCCCGCAGGGCACCGGCATGGGCGGCTCCAGCAAGCCCGACCTCAAGGCCGAATTCAACGATCAGCCGCACGTGCGCGGTGTGTGCTCGATGGCCCGCACCAGCTATCCGCACTCGGCCAACAGCCAGTTCTTCATCTGCTTCGATGATGCGCGTTTCCTCGATCGCCAGTACACTGTGTGGGGCGAAGTGGAGAGCGGCATGGAACTGATCGACGCGCTGCCCAAGGGCGAGCCGCCGGCAAACCCTGGCGTGATCCGCAAGGCGACCGTGCAGGCTGCCTGATTGCGACTGGCTGATCACGGCTGGCTGATCGGGTCACTGTCTCACTATCGAGACAAAACCTGTATCATATCAGGGAAAAGGCGGGGCTGGTCCCCGCCTTTTTTGCTGTAGGACAAGGCGCATCGGCTTAGGGGCAGGGTAGATCGAACCCGAGAGGAGCCCCCCATGAACGCCCCCGTTTCGTCACCGTCCGTGTCTCCTGCGCGGATTGCCCATCCTGATTATCGCGCCAAGCTGATGAGCGCAGACGATGCCGCCAGCCTGATTGGCCCCGGCGCCGTGGTGGGTATGAGCGGGTTCACCGGGGCAGGCTATCCCAAGGCGGTGCCCCAGGCGCTGGCGCGGCGGATGGAGGCGGCTCATGCAGCCGGCAATCCCTATGCCATCAAGGTGTGGACCGGGGCATCGACCGGGCCTGAACTCGACGGCGCGCTGGCGCGGGCCAAGGGCATCGATTTCCGCCTGCCTTACAACTCCGATCCCCTGGTGCGCGAGCAGATCAATGCCGGCACGGTGCAGTATTTCGACATGCACCTTAGTCAGGTGGCCCCCGTGGCGTGGCAGGGCTTTCTCGGCCCGCTCGACGTGGCGCTGGTCGAGGTTTCGGCGATCCTGCCCGATGGCAGCGTGGTGCCGTCCTCATCGGTGGGCAACAACAAGACCTGGCTCGATCGGGCCGGCAAGATCATCCTGGAAGTCAATTCCTGGCAGCATGAAGCGCTGCACGGCATGCACGATATCTATTATGGCACCGCGCTGCCGCCGCATCGCCGCCCGATCCCGCTGGTCCATCCCAATGATCGCATCGGCCAGCCCACGTTCCGCATCGATCCGGCCAAGGTGGTGGCGGTGGTGGCCACCGACACGCCGGATCGCAACGCCCCGTTCAAGGCGCCCGACGATGCCGCCCGCGCCATTGCCGGGCACCTGCTGCAATTCTTTGGCCACGAAGTGAAAATGGGCCGCCTGCCGGCCTCGTTGCTGCCGATCCAGTCGGGCGTGGGCAATATCGCCAATGCCGTGCTCAATGGCCTGATGGACAGCCCGTTCGATCCAATGACGGCCTATACCGAAGTCTTGCAGGACGGCATGCTCGATCTGCTGGCGGCGGGCAAGCTGGCGATGGCCTCGGCCACGGCGTTTTCGCTCAGCCCCGATGCGGCAGAGGCGCTGAACGGCGAAATGCACCGCTATCGCGATCGCATCGTGCTACGCCCGCAGGAGATTTCAAACCACCCCGAACTCGTGCGGCGTCTGGGCTGCCTGGCGATGAACGGCATGATCGAGGCCGATCTCTACGGCAACGTCAACTCCACCCACTTGATGGGCTCACGCATCCAGAACGGTATCGGCGGCTCGGGCGATTTTGCCCGCAATGCCTATATCTCGATCTTCATGGCGCCCTCGCTGGCCAAGGGCGGGGCGATTTCCACAATCGTGCCCCAGGTCAGCCATGTCGACCATATCGATCAGGACGTGCAGGTGATCGTCACCGACCAGGGCCTGGCCGATCTGCGCGGCCTTTCGCCCAAGCAGCGGGCCGAACAGGTCATCGCCAACTGCGTGCACCCGATCTATCGCGACCAGTTGAGCGACTACTATGCCCGCGCCCTGCGCGATTCCTATGGCAAGCATTCGCCCTCGCTGCTCGACGAGGCGCTTTCCTGGCATCAGCGCTTTGTGCAGACGGGCACCATGCGGGCGGGGTAATCAAGGGCCCCTCCACCACCGCTCCGCGGCGGTTCCCCTCCCCGCCGAGCGGGGAGGACCTGGGATCCTCCCCATCACCGATGGGGAGGTGGCGGCCGGAGGCCGACGGAGGGGGGGCCTCTTAAAGCCCCGCCTTCAGCATCCAGTCGTGGAACAGGCGCACCGGGCGCGATTGCAGGGCGCGGGGGCGGCAGACGAACCAATAGGAATAGGGGCTGTCCACTTCGATGTCATAGACGCGCGCCAGCCGGGGATCGTGGCTGCGGCTGAAATGGTCATCGTGCATGATGGCAATGCCCAGACCCTGCGCGGCGGCTTCCAGAATCAGCTGGCCGGAATCGAAATGGTCGATCGCGGCTGGCTCCAGTGCCTCCAGATGCAGCGTGCGCTTCCAGGCTTCAAAGCTGGCCGGCAGGTCGTTGTGGACCAGGAACGTCTGCTTGGCGAGCTTGGCCATGTCGGGGCGGTTGCCCAGCTCTTCGGCCAGCTGCTTGCTGGCGATGGCATAGACCCGGTTGTGATCGAGCCGCACGGCATGCAGCGCGGCGTCCGGCCCTTCCGACAGGATAATCGCCGCGTCGATCGTGTCACCCAGCTTGGTTTCCGCAGCGGTCGAGCTGTCGATATCAATGTGCAACTGCGGGTGCAGCTTGCGCAACTCGCCCAGGCGCGGGAACAGGCGCTGGCTGCCAAACAGCGGCAGCACGCCCAGGCGCAGGCGCATGACCTTGCCGGTGTCGATCATGCGGTCGATCCGGTCGGCCATCTCGTCGATCAGCGGGGCCACGGCATCATACAGCGTCTGCCCGTCTTCGGTCAGCTTGAGGGCCTGGTGCTTGCGCTCGAACAGCGGCTTGCCCACGAACTCTTCCAGCGCCGCCAGCCGACGCGACAGGGCCGACGGGCTGAGTGCCAGTTCGGCTGCAGCCGTCTTGGCCGAACCGGCGCGCACCACGCGAATGAAAGCTTCCAGCGAGCGCAGTGGTGGCAGGCGGCGGATCATCAGGCGTCTTCTTCTTCGGCAAGGGCGGTGGAGGGGGCGTGCAAGCGCAGGCGCGTGAGGCGGCGTTCGTCGCCCCCGGTCACTTCCAGGCGCCAGCCGGACTCGTGCTCCAGCACACGGCCGACTGGTGGCACTTCGCCAGCCAGGACCACGGCCAGGCCGCCCAGGGTGTCGACGTCTTCCTCCACCTCGGCCAGGCGCGGATCGATGATGCGGGCGACGTGTTCCAGTTCGGCGCGGGCATCGGCATCCCAGGTATCGGGATCGAGGCGGTTGAGCAGCACTTCGGGGGCATCATCGTGCTCGTCTTCCACGTCCCCTACGATTTCCTCGACCAGATCCTCGAACGTGATGATCCCGTCGGTGCCGGAATATTCGTCCACCACCACGGCCAGGTGGGTGCGGCTGCCGCGCATGTCGGCCAGAACATCGATCGCGCCGCGCGCCTGGGGCACGAACAGCGCCTGGCGCAGCAGCACGGTCCAGTCATCAGGCGCGGGCGCACCTTTAAGCGCCATGTCCGCCAGGAACGGGAACACGTCCTTGATGTGCATCATGCCCTGCACTTCATCGAGCGATTCGCCATAGACCGGCAGGCGGCTGTGGCCATGCTCGGCAAAGGCGGCAACCACCTCGGCAAACGTGGAGGAGGCGGGGATGGCAATGATCTGGCCACGCGGGATGGCCACGTCATCGGCATCGCGCTCGCTGAAATGGAGCAGGTTCTTGAGCATCTGGCGTTCCACCGGCACCAGGTCGCCATCGGCGCCCAGATCATGGCCGGGTTCATGCTCGTGCTCTTCGATCGCTTCCTCGATCTGCGCCCGTAGAGACTGGTCATGGTCAGGCCCCTTGAAAAAGGCCTTTATCACGCGCCAAAGCGCCCCATTACTGTCGCCTTCGCCCGAGCGATTTTCACCGCCGGACCCATTGCCCTCGGGCACTGACCTTGCTCCTTAGCTGTTACTGTCGATATTCATGCATATGGGTCGGCCAGGCCCAGCAAGGCAAGCGCCTTCCGCTCCAGGTCTTCCATTTCCTCGGCCTGGGCTTCGCCCTCCTCGTGGTCATAGCCGGCCAGATGCAGCAGGCCGTGGATCACCAGGTGGGTGGCGTGGTTTTCTACCGAGATGCCCTTTTCCGCGGCTTCGCGGGCACAGACGCCCTGCGCCAGGATCAGGTCGCCCAGCATGCCCGGCGCGCCCTCGTCGGCTGCGGCGCGCAGCACGTCTTCGCGGGCAAGCATCGGGAAAGACAGCACATTGGTGGGCTTGTCCTTGGCCCGCCACTGCTTGTTGAGGGCGTGCACCTCGTCATCGTCGGCCAGGACCAGGCTGACCAGCAGATTGGGATGCGCAAGTTCAGTGGCAACCTGCGCGGCTGCCTCGGCGGCGCGGTTGGCCAGTGCCTCCCAATCGGTGGTATCTCCCCAGATGGGATCGATGTCGATTTCCAGAATCGGCGCGGTCATGCGGGGGCCTGTGCAATTGGGGGACGAATCGCTTTGGCATGGCGACGCGGGCCGCGCCACCCGCCATGTGCAAAAAATGCAAGGTCAGGGTCAGTGCAAGGTTTCCACTACCCCCCGACTCCCTCCTCTAAAGAGGATGGGGAGGATGAAACAAAACCCCCTCCTTTTCAGAGGAGGGGGTCGGGGGTGGTGGAGGCACCGTGCAAGGTCAGGCCTCGTTCCCTTCATAGGCTTCAACGATACGGCCCACGATGGGATGGCGCACCACGTCGGCGCGGCTGAAATGCACCACGCCGATGCCGTCCACGCCTTCCAGTCGGCCGACTGCGTCTGCCAGGCCACTGGCAGCCACGCCGCCGGGAAGGTCAACCTGCTTGGGATCGCCGCACACCACCATGCGGCTGTTCTGGCCAAAGCGGGTGAGGAACATCTTCATCTGCGCCGGCGTGGTGTTCTGCGCTTCGTCGAGGATGACAAAGGCATCGGCCAAGGTGCGCCCGCGCATGAAAGCGATCGGCGCGATCTCAATTTCGCCGCTGGCGATGCGCCGCTCCACCTGTTCGGGCGGCATGCAGTCATAAAGCGCATCGTAAAGCGGGCGCAGATAGGGATCGACCTTTTCCTTCATGTCCCCGGGCAGGAAGCCCAGGCGCTCGCCAGCTTCCACCGCCGGGCGCGACAGGATCAGCCGCTGAACCGAACCGGTCATCAGCTGGGCCACGGCTTGGGCCACGGCAAGATAGGTCTTGCCGGTACCCGCCGGCCCCAGGGCAAAGATCACATCGTTCTGCACCAGCGCCTGCATGTAGGAGATCTGCGTGGCCGAACGCGGCACGATGGTCTTGCGGCGGGTGCGGATCATGATCGGCGGGGCATTGCCCGGCGTTCCGGTGATGATCCCTTCGAGCGTGGGTTCCGCGCTCATCGCGATAAGCGATTCCAGGGCGCCGCTGTCGATCTCGTGCCCGGTGTTGAGGCGCTGGTACAGGCCCTTGAGCACGTCACGGGCGCGGGCCACGGCGTCTTCGGGTCCTTCGATCAAGACCTTGTTGCCGCGTGCGGAAATGAACACGCCGAGGCGGTTTTCGATCTGCACCAGGTTGGTGTCGAACTGTCCGAACAGCGCGCCCAGCATCGTCTGCTCTTCAAATTCCACTTCCACGCGGGCGCGACGGGGTTGGTCGGGCCGCGGCCCGGTCCTGACCCCGCCATCGCCCTGTATTCCGGCACGGTGTCCGGGGCGGTCGAAGGTCATGTCGCGATGTGCCTCGTCGTGGGCACGGGGGAATTTGCGAGCCATGGGATGGGGTTTTCGCGCTCCTTTCATCGAACCACTTTATCCAAGTGTAAGGCGTGATTGCCCTTGTGCAAGGGAGACTGGCGGCAAAATGCACAACGCAGGTAACAATTGCGCGACACTTTGCTGCCGAGGCACGACAAACCTGAGCGGTTTCTTGCAACGTGCTTCGGCAGGCATTCAGCCGGGCAGGGTCATAACCGTTTCATGGCCGAACGAGACCCCCGGGCAAAACGCTCAGGTCCGGCCGGAACAAGGAGTTACCCCCATGCGCAAGTTCGTCCTCGCCCTCGTTGCTGCCGCCCTGGTTGCCCCCGTCATGGCGCCGGCCATTGCCAATGCCCAGCCGGTCAACACCCCGGCCGTGGCCGCCGCCCGCCACGAAGTGCGCCGCGACCGCGCCGAAGTGCGCCATGATCGCCGCGAAGTGGCCGTGGCCCGCGCCCATGGCAACGAACGCGCAGTGCGCATCGCCAAGCACGAACTGCGCCATGATCGCCGTGACATGCGCCACGATCGCAAGGTGATGCATCACAAGATCCGCCACGCCTATCGCCATCACCACGGCTAAGGTCAGGCGCCCAAACCAAAAGGCCCCCGTCGCGTGGATCGCGGCGGGGGCCTTTTGCTGTCTGCGCGGTGCTTGGGCCGGATCAGGCGACCAGTTGGCCAGCGAGCGAATTGGGCCCGGCCTGCACCAGGTCAACCGTCACCAGATCGCCGATCGCCACATCGCCGGTGAAGTGCACCGATTGCAGCCAGGGCGATTTGCCCAGCCATTGGCCGGCAAGGCGCCCGCGCCGCTCGACCAGCACCTGGCAGCGCCGGCCCACGCTGGCCTGGTTGAACGCCGTGGCATCGCGTGCCAGCGCAGCCTGCAGCCGCTTGAGCCGCTCGTCCATCACCGCCGGCGCGATCTGATCGTCCATCGTGGCCGCTGGCGTGCCGGGGCGGGGCGAATACTTGAAGCTGAACGCCTGGGCATGGCGCACCGTACCCACCAGATCGAGCGTGTCCTGGAATTCGGCCTCGGTCTCTCCCGGGAAACCGACGATGAAATCGCCCGACAGCGCGATATCGGGCCGGGCGGCGCGCACGCGATCGAGGATCTTGAGATAGCTTTCCACCGTGTGGCTGCGGTTCATCGCCTTGAGCACGCGGTCGTTGCCGGCCTGCACGGGCAGGTGCAGGAACGGCATCAACTTGTCGATCTCGCCATGGGCGGCGATAAGCCCATCGCTCATGTCGTTGGGATGGCTGGTGGTATAACGGATGCGCGCCAGATCTGGCTCTGCCGCCAGCACCCGGATCAGCCCATCGAGTCCGATGGCGCGGCCCTTGGCGTCCTGGCCGGTCCAGGCATTCACGTTCTGCCCCAGCAGGGTGATTTCGCGCGCGCCGCCGGCAACCAGCAGCTTGGCCTCTTCCACCAGATCGGCAAACGGGCGCGAGATTTCCGCGCCACGCGTATAGGGCACCACGCAATAGGTGCAGAACTTGTCGCACCCTTCCTGCACCGTCAGGAACGCGCTGGGGCCCGACCGGCGGCGCTTGGGCAGCGCGGCAAACTTGGCTTCGGCCGGCATGTCCGTCTCGGTGCCGCGCTTGCCGGCGGCGGCATCGGCCACCATTTCGGGCAGGCGGTGATAGGCTTGCGGCCCGACCACGACCTTGACCGACGGCGCGCGCGCCATGATTTCCTCGCCCTCGGCCTGGGCCACGCAACCAGCCACGGCGATCAGTGGCGTGGTGCCATCGGCACGGCGCAGGCGGCCAATATCGGAATAGACCTTTTCCGTGGCCTTTTCGCGGATGTGGCAGGTGTTGAGCACGACCAGATCGGCACCATCGCGTTCGTCGGTGGCGGTCATGCCTTGGGCGGCAAGCAACTCGGCCATGCGCTCGCCATCATAGACGTTCATCTGGCAGCCGAAGCTCTTGACGTGAAACGTCCGGGGGGGATTCTCTGCGGGCATAAGCCGCGCCCCATAAGGCAATCGGGCGCGGATGGAAACCGCCTTGCGCACCCGCCACTGCCTAGGAAAAGGCCCGCCGCGCAAGGCATGCGCGGCGGGCCTTGGCATGGCAGGCAGCGTTGGTTCAGGCCAGGATCTGGCTCAGGAACCACACGCGCTGCTGGGCCTGGTCGGTCCAGTCATCGGCCGCGCCTTCGGTGGCGTTGTCGCCGGCTTCGGTTGCCGCGGCCTTCACCTTGCGGATGGTTTCGACCAGCGCGGCATTGTCGTCGCGCAGGGCCTTGACCATGTCCATCGCATCAACCTTGGCGCGGTCATCATCCTTTACGCTGGCCTTGGCGCCGATCGCGCCGATCGAGGTGAGCGTGGCGCCGCCGTTCTTGCGCACGCGCTCGGCCACGATGTCGGTCAGTGCGAAAAGCTCGGTGGCCTGCTCGTCAAACAGCAGGTGCAGATCGCGGAACTGCGGGCCGGCCACGTGCCAGTGATAGTTCTTGGTCTTGATATAGAGCGCGAAATAATCCGCGAGCAGCCCGTTCAGGCTATCGATCAGCGCCTTGTTTGCGTTGTCGCCCGGCATGGTAAACCCCTTTCCTTTGCTTGGCTTTGCGCTTTCATACGCCACAACGGCGCCAAAGTTTCACGCAAATGGTGGCTTGTAAAAATCGGTTTTGTCGATCAATCGGCAGGCTTTGGCGCCAGTCGCAAGACGAGCGCGCCGCCGAGGGCGGACAGCAGCGATCCGCCCAGGATGCCGATCTTGGCCTGCTCGACCAGATCGGGCTGCGCTGGAAACGCCAGCGCGGCAATGAACAGGCTCATGGTAAAGCCGATACCGCACAGCAGCGCCATGCCCCACAGATGCATCAGCCGCGCGCCGACTGGCCGTGGCGCCAGGCCCAGCCGTTCGGCACCCAGCACCGCGCCCAGCACGCCGGCCTGCTTGCCTATGACGAGCCCGGCCGCGATTGCCAGGGGCAGCGGCGCCAGGATGCCGGCCAGGCCCGTGGCGCGCAGATCGACCCCGGCATTGGCCAGGCCGAACAGCGGGACGATCACGAAGCCACTGATCGGCACAAGCAGATGTTCCAGGCGCAGCAGCGGGCTGTTACCCCGGGCATCGAGCTTCATCGGCACGGTCAGCGCCGCCAGCACCCCCGCCACGGTGGCGTGGACGCCCGATTGCAGCACGCATGCCCAGAGGGCCACGGCAAAGACCGCATAGGTCGATGCCCGAGTCGCACCGGCGCGGTTGATGAGAATCATCGCGCCAAACACGGCGGCCGCCGCCGCCAGCCAGGCCCAGGCCACCCCGCTGGTGTAAAAAATGGCGATCACCACCACCGCGCCAAGGTCATCGACCACGGCCACGGTCAACAGGAACAGTCTGATCGACCGGGGGGCACGGCGCCCGATCAGGGCCAGCACACCCATGGCAAAGGCGATGTCGGTGGCGGCGGGAATGGCCCACCCGCGATGCAGCATGGGAAAATCACGGCTGACGGCCAGGAACACCAGCGCGGGCAGCGCCATGCCTGCCAGCGCCGCCAGCACCGGCAGCCGCCGCCGCCGTGCATCGGCCAGTGCGCCGCTGATGATTTCGCGTTTGATCTCAAGCCCCACGACAAAGAAGAACACGGCCATCAGGCCGTCGTTGATCCAAGCATGCAGGCTGTCGAGTTGGGGCGCCACGATCACCGGAAGGGCATAGTGCAGTGCGGCGTGATAGGTATGGTGCAAGGGCGAATTGGCCAGCGCGATAGCCAGTGCCGCGCAGACCAGCAGCAGCACGCCCGGCGCTGCTTCGTGGCGCATCAACCGGCGCAATGCCGATTGCGGCTGATGAGGGGACCCGCGCATTTCCGCCATATTCGATTCATTCCTGAAGGTTGCAAGCGTTGCCACGCGCCCCGGCCAGCCGTAATTTGCCAGTGGGGGTGTTTGCCGTCAAACGGGGGTGAGGGCAAATTGGGAATGATGTCGCTGTCCACAGTCTGGCTGTGGCTGGCCATGTTGCAGCGCGAACTTCTGCTTTTCGCTGCAACATGCCTGGCCGTGGGTGCCTGCCAAGAACGGCGGATGGACGGACTGTGGGCCTGGCTCCGGATCACGGGCCGGGCTTGCACACTACATCTGGCTTCGGGCTTTGCCGCAACTCCCGATTGGCCCGCGCGCGTCGACCGTGGCGCGGGTGGTCAGCCGGGTGCGGCAGCGGTGCTGGTGCCGGTCTGGTCGGAAGCGCCGGGTGTGGCCGCCGTGATCGAGCATTGTCTGGCGGCTTGGCCAAATGCGGACCTGCGGCTCTATGTGGGCTGCCATCGCAACGATCCCGCCACGCTGGCGGCGGTCATGCGCTGCGCCACCGATCCGCGCCTGCGCATCGTGGTGCATGATCGCGACGGTCCGACGACCAAGGCCGATTGCCTCAATCGGCTTTATCTTGCGTTGCAGGCCGATGAGGCGCGCAGCGGCAGGATCGTGCGAAGCGTAATCGTGCACGATGCCTCGAAACCGCGCGACGACGAATATGGTCAACCGCCGCTTCCGGCGTTGTGGGCATAGCTTTCGCATGTAGTGCCGATCGCCCTTTTGCTGCCGCGGCGCAGCCGTGCGGGGCAACCGTGGCATTGCGGAATTGGCCTGCGCCGCCTAGGACAAGTGGCGATGGATGTGTACCTTCCCATCGCCAATCTGGCGGTCAACGGCTTGGTGATCGTGGGGCTTGGCGCCTTGACCGGGCTCTTGTCTGGTATGTTCGGCGTGGGTGGTGGTTTTCTCACTACTCCGTTGCTGATCTTCTATGGCGTGCCGCCGACGGTGGCCGCCGCATCGGCCGCGAGCCAGGTGACCGGGGCCAGCGTTTCGGGCGCATTTGCCCACGCTCGGCGCGGCGGCATCGATTATCACATGGGCGCGGTGCTGGTCGCCGGCGGCGTGCTGGGCACCGGGGTGGGGGCACTGCTGTTCCGCCTGCTCCAGGCGCTGGGCCAGATCGATACGGTGATCAACATCCTCTATGTCGTGCTGCTGGGCGGCATCGGCGGGCTGATGGCGCATGAAAGTATCACGGCCCTGCGCGCACAGCGGCTTGGCCTCGCCCAGCCGGCGCGGCGCCGCCGCCACCATCCCTTGGTGGCCAGCCTGCCACTGCGCTGGCGGTTCTATCGCTCGGGCCTTTATATCTCGCCACTGGCGCCGCTCTTGCTGGGCATGGCCACCGGCATCCTGACCATGCTGATGGGCATCGGCGGCGGGTTCATCCTGGTGCCGGCAATGCTCTATATCCTGGGCATGAGCACCAACGTCGTGGTGGGCACCTCGCTGTTCCAGATCCTGTTCGTGACGATGGCGACAACCATGATGCACGCGCTGACCACGCATGCGGTGGATATCGTGCTGGCCGGGCTGTTGCTGGTGGGATCGGTCTCGGGCGCACAGATCGGCGCGCAGTTTGCACAAAAGGCCAAGCCTGAGCAGTTGCGCCTGATCCTGGCGGTGATCGTGCTGGGCGTGGCACTGCGCATGGCGCTTGGCCTGGGCTATCGACCCGACGAGATTTTCACCGTGGTGCCGCTATGACGCCGCGCTGGGTGCTGGCGCTGCTGGCGCCGGTGGCCATTCTGCTCGGCGGGGCGCGCGCGCCGATCCTGGTGCCCGAAATATCGCAGCATCGGGTGGAAGTGCGCCAGGGCTTTACCGGGGCGGACCTCTTGCTGTTTGGCGCAATCCTCGATCCGGGTGGCACCCGCGCCGCGCAGGATTACGATATCGTCGTCGTGCTCAAAGGCCCGGTGCAATCCATCGTGCTGCGGGAAAAGCGCAAGGTGGCGGGCATCTGGGTGAATGCCGCCAGCAGCGAGTTGCGCTCTGCGCCCAGTTTCTTTGCCATCGCCTCGTCCCGCCCGGTGCGCGAGATCGTGGATGAAAAGACCGCAGCGATCTATGAACTCGGTCTCGATCGCCTGCAGCTTTCCCCGATCGGGGCGATCGACCCGGCGCGGCAACGGCACTTTGCCGATGGCCTGGTGGATCTGATGCAGCGGCAGGGTCTTTATCGCGAAGACGGCCACGGCGTGACGATCAGTGGGCAGGTGCTGTATCAGGCGCGCATCACGCTGCCTTCGCAAGTGCGCACCGGCACCTATACCGCCGAAACCTTTGCCATCCGCCAGGGCCGCGTGATCACCTCGGCGGTCACGCGGGTTGACGTGTCGAAGCAGGGTTTCGAACGCTTCGTGGCCGACCAGGCCGATGGCAACGGCCTGCTCTATGGCCTGTTTGCCGTGCTGGTATCGGTGGGCATGGGCTGGATCGCCGGGCGCCTGTTTGCGCTGGTGTGATGTGGGGCACTGCTTAGCCCAAAATTAACCCTGCCAGTTCTAGCGTTTGGCGCGACAACGGGCTGGGGCAAGAACAGGCATGACGGACATGAGCAGGCAGGTATTCATTTCGGCAGACCCTGCCCGGCCTGGAGACCTTGCCCCGCACGGGCCGATGCCGGCTGCTGCCGCTTTGCCCGATATTGTCCTTGAACCGCGCGATCTGCCGCCGTCCGATTGCGCGCTCAGCCCAATCGGAGTGGTGGTGGATGTGGCAGGATCGGGCAGCGGCATCGCGCTCGATCTGCATCGCCTGGAAGACTGCATGGACGATGCCGACCCTACCGTGGCGCTATCGGGCCAGGTGGGCAGCCAGATCAAGGTGCGCGTGGGGCGCGGCTGGCTGCTCGGCTCGGTGCGCAACCAGCGCCGCGATGGCAAGGTGGATGGTGGCGCGCTGGCCCAGCTCGATTTCCTGGGGGAGGGCGAGGAAGACCCCGCCACCGGCCGCATCTTCGGCTTTCGCCGCGGCGTTACCCGGTTTCCCGTGCCCGGCGCGCTGGTCTATCCGGCGACCAGCGCCGATCTGCGCCAGATCTATGCAAGCGACGGCCGCGCGCATGTGACCGTGGGCACGGTGTTTCCCACCCAGGATATCCGCGCCGGCCTCTATATCGATCCGCTGCTGGGCAAGCATTTCGCGCTGCTGGGATCGACCGGCACCGGCAAATCGACCGCCGCTGCGCTGATCCTGCACCGCATCTGCGACATGGCGCCCGAAGGCCATATCGTGATGATCGACCCGCATGGCGAATATCTTTCGGCGTTTCGCAACACCGGGCAACTGTTCGACGTGTCGAACCTGCAGATGCCCTATTGGCTGATGAACTTTGAAGAACACTGCGAGGTGTTCCTCACCGCTACCGGGGCAGAACGCCAGATCGACGCCGATATCCTGGCCAAGTGCCTGCTGATGGCGCGGCAGAAGAACCGCCTGGCCGAACAGGTGGGCCGCATCACCCAGGATTCGCCGATCCCCTATCTGCTGTCTGACCTGTGCAACATCCTGCAGAACGAGATGGGCAAGCTCGACAAGGGGCACAGCTCGATCCCCTATATGCGGGTGAAGAGCAAGATCGAGGAAATCCGCAACGATCCGCGCTATCAGTTCATGTTCTCGGGCATGCTGGTCAGCGATACCATGGCCGAATTCGTCGGGCGGCTGTTCCGCCTTCCAGCCCATGGCAAGCCGATCTCGATCATCGACGTGTCGGGCGTGCCGTCCGAAATCACCTCTACCGTGGTTGCCGTGCTCAGCCGCCTGGTGTTCGACTATGCCATCTGGTCGCGCCAGGAAACCACGCGGCCGATCCTGTTGGTATGCGAAGAAGCGCACCGCTACGTTCCCAACGAGCGCAATTCCAACGGATCGTCGGTTGGGCGCATCCTGTCGCGCATCGCCAAGGAAGGCCGCAAGTATGGCGTGTCGCTCGGCCTGATCACCCAGCGCCCGTCTGACCTGGCTGAAGGCGTGCTGTCGCAATGCGGCACGATCATCTCGATGCGCCTCAACAACGATCGCGACCAGCAGTTCGTGCGCGCGGCCATGCCCGAAGGCGCGCGCGGCTTCCTCGATTCGATCCCTGCGCTGCGCAACCGCGAATGCATCATCTGTGGCGAGGGCGTGGCCATTCCCATCCGCGTCGCGTTCGATGACCTGGACGAAGCGCGGCGCCCGGCATCGGCCGATCCCTCGTTCAGCCAGCTATGGGGCAAGAGCGGCGGCGAAACGGAAAGCGTCGCGCGCACCGTCCACCGCTGGCGCGCGCAAAGCCGGTTTTGAGGGGGGTGCTTACCTACGGGGGGCTTCGACAGGCTCAGCCCGAACGGAATCCCGAGAAATTGTTACCGGACCCCGTTCGCCCTGAGCTTGTCGAAGGGCGCTGGGCCAACGCTCAATCCGCTTTCAGCGCATCCTCAAGCCAATGCGGGGCACGGGTAATCGCTTCTGTCCGCAGATGATCCACCGCCAGGCCGAGGTCGGGATAGGCCACGCGCTGGCGGGCCGGGTCTGACTGGGCGAGGGGAACGACCGCGAGGCGGCGGTTGACCTTTTGCCGCCAGTTCATCCGCGCGGTGTTTTCCTGGCCGACATAGCAGCCCTTGGTAAAGCTCACGCCGTTGAGTTCGGCCGCATTGGTTTCCAGCCATAGCGTCTGGTCGCTGCCCAGTTCGGCCTGTCCTTCGGGCACGCCCAGCTTGAGGCGGTGTTCGCGCCATGGCGCATCGACCGCCACGTCATCGTCAGCCACTGCGGCGATCCAGCGCTGGCCCAGCGCTGCCAGGCGCGGATCGGCGGCGCCGCCATCGCCCATGTGGCCCTGCCAATAGACGCCCAGTTCGGGCGCGATGGCGATCACGATTTTGCGGCGCAGCCGATAGAGCGAAAGGCGCTTGACCAAGGCCTCGGCCACGGCAGCCTCGCAATCGATCAGCAGCGCGTCCTTGCCATCGGGCCAGACCAGGAAATCGAACAGCGCCTTGCCTTGCGGGGTCAGCAGCCCGGCCCAGACCGGCAGCGGCCCCTGCACGTCGTTGGTGACAAGGCCCTGGAGGAATGCGGCCACGTCTTCTCCCGGTGCAGTGGGGGATAGCCGGATCAGGGCGCGATCGAACAGGCGGGGATTGCTCATGGGTGACAGATAGGAGCGCTTGGGCTTAAGGGGAAGCCATGAGCACGCAAACGACTCTCACGATCCGCCGCCCGGATGACTGGCACGTTCACCTGCGCGACGGCGCGATGCTGGAAGGCGTGGCGCCCTATACCGCGCGCCAGTTTGCCCGCGCGATCGTGATGCCCAACCTCTCGCCGCCGATGACCGATGTGGCCGGCGTTGCCGCCTATCGCGACCGCATCCTAGCGGCTTTGCCGGCGGGCAGCGATTTCACCCCGCTGATGACGCTTTACCTGACCGATCATACCGATCCTGACGAGGTGGAGCGCGGCCATGGCGCCGGCGTGTTCACCGCGGCCAAGCTCTATCCCGCGCATGCCACTACGGGTTCGGCCCATGGCGTGACTAGCGTGGCGACAATCTATCCCGTGCTCGAACGCATGCAGAAGATTGGCATGCCGCTGTTGATCCATGGCGAGGTGACCGATTCCCACGTCGACATCTTCGATCGCGAGGCGGTGTTCATCGAGCGCACGCTGGGCCGCCTGGTGGCCGATTTCCCGGCGCTGAAAATCGTGTTCGAACACATCACCACGCAAGAAGCCGCGCAGTTCGTGGAAAGCGCCGGGCCGAACGTGGGCGCAACGATCACGCCGCAGCACCTGCACATCAACCGCAACGCGATGCTGGTGGGCGGGATGCGCCCGCATGCCTATTGCCTGCCGGTGGCCAAGCGCGAAAAGCACCGCCTGGCGCTGCGCAAGCTGGCCACCTCGGGCCATGATCGGGTGTTCCTGGGCACCGATACCGCGCCCCATGCGCGGCATCTCAAAGAAAGCGCCTGCGGCTGCGCCGGGCTGTTCAACGCGCCCTATGCGCTGGAAAGCTACATCGCCGTGTTCGATGAAGAGGGCGCGCTCGACAAGTTCGAGGCCTTTGCCAGCGAAAATGGCCCGCGCTTCTATGGCCTGCCGCTCAACGAGGGCACGGTGACCCTGGAAAAGACCGGCGTTGCCGTGCCGGCCGAAATCGCGGCGGGCGGCACAGTGCTGGTGCCGTTCCACGCAGGTGAAACCCTGGCCTGGCGCCTGGTCTAAGTTCCTCCCCGGCACGGGGAGGGGGACCAGCCGCAGGCTGGTGGAGGGGTGTTGGGGCCTGATACGGCCCTGAAGGCATAAAAGCCTCCATCCCCCTGCGGCGGAAGGTTCACCGCCGGCGCAGCAGGTCATAGCTGAACAAGGCGATTGCCGCCCAGATCAGCATGAAACACGTCACCCGCGCCGGATCGAGCGGCTCGCCATAGAGCAATGCGCCCAGCACGAAGAGGATGGTCGGCGCGATGAACTGGGCAAAGCCCAGCGTCGACAGATCAAGCTTGCGCGCCGCCACGGCAAACAGCAGCAGCGGCACGGCCGTGACCACGCCCGATCCGGCCAGCAACCAGGGCACCACGCCGCCTTGCGACAGGGCCGAGCCGGCCGGGCCGGATGCGGCGTGGAGCACGGCGAGCAGCGCCGGCACGAACAGCACCGCGGTTTCGACGGTCAGGCCGATGACTGAAGGCACCACGACGAACTTGCGCACCAGGCCGTAGAGGGCAAAGCTGCCGGCCATCGCCATGGCCACGCCCAGCATCGACAATGCGCCGGCCATCAGCACGGCAATGCCACCGGCAGCCAGCGCCACGGCCGCCCATTGCAGGCGGTTCAAGCGCTCGTTGAGGAAAACGACGCCGATCAGCACGTTGAGCAGCGGGTTGATGTAATAGCCCAGGCTCGCCGCCAGCACCTGGTGCGTTTCGATCGCCACCAGATACATCAGCCAGTTGCAGCCGATCGCTGCCGCGCTCAGCACCAGCCGGCCAAGCACCGCCGGGGTGGTGAGTGCAGCGCGCAGGGCGGGGCCCTGGCCGCTGAGCCAGACCACGGCAAGGCACACCGGCAGCGTGAATACCACGCGCCAGCTCACCAGCTCGATCGCCGGAACGCCGAGCAGCGGATGGAAATAGATCGGGAAGAATCCCCAGATCACATAGGCCAGCACGGCCGCGCCCAGGCCGCTCGCGGCCTTGGACGTGCCGGGGTTGTTCAGGTTGCTCGCCGTTGCGCTGTCTATCCTCTCGCTCATGGCCGGGCCTGTGGCAGGCACATCGCCTTGCGCCAAGGCCCTTTTCCGCGCGGCGTGCGGGCCGGTCCGAACTTTTTTCGTTTCTGACCAATTCTGACAGTCGCGTTGCATGTCGTTCAGCTTGAAGGCTGTAAACATGAACCAACACGACGGATCAGGAGACCGAACATGATCGCACTTCGCAAGACTATGCTGGGCCTGGCCGCAACGGCCGCTCTGGCTTCCGGCATCGCCCCGGCTTCGGCGGCGATTGAAGTTGCCCCCCAGCCCACGCTGGTTGCCCCGGTGGCGCACGATGGCTGGGACCAGGGTTGGAACCACAACCGTGGCGGCTGGCGTGATCGTGACGATTGGCGCGGTGGCTATGGCCGTGGCGGCAACGACTATCGCGGCTATGACCGCCAGGATTATCGCGGCAACGACCGTGGCTATTATGGCGACGTTGCCTATCGCGGCCAAAGCTGGCGCGGCAACGACGGCCGCTATTACTGCCGCCGCAACGACGGCACCACCGGCCTTCTGGTGGGTGGCGTGGCCGGTGCGCTGATCGGCCGGGGAATTGCCGGCAACGGTGATCGTACGCTTGGCGCCCTGCTGGGTGCGGCCGGTGGCGCGCTGCTGGGCAAGTCGATCGACCAGAGCAACGCCCGCTGCCGCTAAAGCGAACAGCCTAGATCCTGCCCGACCGGAGGGACCAGTCGGGGATCGGGCGGGACCGGGGCCTGCATGCGTGGTGGCGTGCAGGCCCCCTTTTGCGTCTGGTTTGCCGTGCCGTTAACGCACCGCTAACCACGGCCGGTTCAGGAATGGCCATGGCCAAGCCTTTTGCCTCATGCCTTTTTGCGCTGCTTGCCAGCCTGGCCGTGACGGCCTGCGCGCAGGATGACGCGCCCAAGCGCAAGGCTGATCACGATCCCGCAATGAGCGCTGCGCTTGAGGGGCAATTGTTGGTTGATCCCGATCTGTCGCAGCAGAACATGCGCAACGCGGCGGTGGTGCCGGGCGGCCCGGTCGATCCCGCCACGCCGCCCCCCGATTCGCCCTAGCCAGACAGCCCGATACCGATCGAGGCGCGCGGCTGTTCCATTTCGGCCGAGGCCACGGGATAGGCGCAGAAATCCGCCGCATAGAACGCGCCGGGCCGCTGGTTACCGGAAAGGCCCACCCCGCCCAAGGGCGCTGCGGGTGAGACGCCGTTGGTCGGTCGGTTCCAGTTGACTGCGCCGGCCCGCACATTGGCCCAGAACCGGTTGTAATCCTGCGGCGTGCCGCCGATTAGCGCGGCACACAGGCCAAAGCGCGTGGCGTTCGCCTCGGCCAGGGCCTGGTCGAAATCATCCACCTTGATCACCTGCAGGATCGGGCCGAACAGTTCCACATCGGGGCGCTGGGTCATCGCTGTCACGTCGATCATCGCTGGGGCCAGGAACGGCAGATCGCCGCGCGGCCGGGTGAGATGGCGGATCGGCCGCCCGCCGTGCGACAGCAGATAGACAAAGCTTTCGGTCAGGCCATCGGCGGCGGCATTGTCGATCACCGGGCCCATGAACGGCGCGGGATCGTCCAGCGGCGCGCCCACGATCAGGCGATCGACCAGAGCCTTTACCTCGCCAACCACGGCATCATAGAGATCGGCCTTGACGATCAGCCGGCGCGCGGCGGTGGCACGCTGCCCGGCGGTGGTAAACGCCGATTGCACCACCAGCGCGGCGGCATCGGCGATCTTGGGCGTGTCCCACACCACGATCGGGTTGTTGCCGCCCAGGTCCAGCGCCACGATCTTGCCCGGCTGCGCCGCCAGGCGGCGGTTGAGCGTAAGGCCAGTGTGGCTCGATCCGGTGAACAGCACGCCATCGACGCCTTCGTGGATGGCCAGCGCCTTGCCTTCCTCCGCCGCGCCCACCAGCATCTGCGCCAGGGCGGCCGGCACCCCGGCGCGATGCAGGCACTGGATCAGGGCCTGGCCCGTGGCCGGTGCCTTTTCCGATGGCTTGAACACCACGGCATTGCCCGCGATCAGCGCGGGAATGATATGGCCCACCGGCGCCTGCGCCGGCAGGTTGAACGGGCCGATCACCGCCATCACGCCGTGTGGCTTGTGGCGCAGCGCGGCCGTGCCCTGCAGCGCGCTGTCGAGCCGGCGTTGCGCCGTGCGTTCGGCATAGCTGCGCACGGCGATTTCCACCTTGGCCAGCACGGTGTCGACCTCGCCCTTGGCTTCCCACAGCGGCTTTCCGGTTTCGCGGGCGATCAGGGTGGCAAGGCTTTCGGCATCCTTGCGCACTTCGTTGGCAAAGCGGCGCATCAGTTCGATGCGGGTGGACAGCGGCTGCGCTGCCCAGGCCGGCCACGCGCGCCGCGCACGCGCCACCGCGGCATCGACATCGCCCACGGCGCCGCGCCAGAGTTCAGCGCCGGTGGCCGGCTCTGTGGAAATGATCTCTCCGGCTGCCACGGGGTGGGCGTCGATCCTTTGGGTGAGGCTTGCTGTCACAGGGGGGGATAAACCAAAAGCGTTACGAATGGGTCAGCGATCGGCCCAGCAGCCTGTCGCATTGCTTAATGATCGTGGCCGGCCGGCACCGGCGGCTGGCCGAGTGCCTCGCCCAGGCGACGGATCGCCGCGATCTTGGCATCGAGCGCGTTCCAGTCATCGTGTTCGGCGATCGGCGCCCAGATGCTTTCCACTTCGTCGATCAGCAGGCTGGGCGGGGCCTCTTCCTGCCACAGTGGATGGTCGCCGCCACAAGGTTCATAGCCAGC
Organism: Novosphingobium sp. B-7; assembly: GCF_000410615.1. Taxonomy (NCBI): domain Bacteria; kingdom Pseudomonadati; phylum Pseudomonadota; class Alphaproteobacteria; order Sphingomonadales; family Sphingomonadaceae; genus Novosphingobium; species Novosphingobium sp. B-7. The sequence continues at coordinate 35,255 of NZ_APCQ01000258.1, forward strand.
GAGCGCGGGCACGGCATCGGCGCCGCGCCCGCCGCGATGGGCGTGAAAGAATGCATCGGGGCCGGTCCCGCTGGCGCGCATCCCCGCCTCGCAGGCCGCGATCAGAGCGCTATCGCGTTCCAGTCCTTGCGATACCACGCCCAGGCGCCAGCACCAGCGGCGCGCCATGGCGGCCTGGTAGAGCGGGCCAAAGCGTTCGAGCGCGGCGATCAGCGGCGGCGCTTCTTCCACCAGGCGCAGCGCTACGGCCAACTGGCCGCAGTTCCAGCCGATCACCTCGGGCTGGCGGCCAAAGGCATAGCGGCCGGCCTCATCGAAATAGGCCGCGACAAAGCCCGCATCCCAGCGGGGCAGCCAGCGCCACGGGCCATAGTCAAAGCTTTCGCCCGTCACGTTCATGTTGTCGGTGTTGAGCACGCCGTGAACAAAGCCCGCGACCATATAGCTGGCGGCCATATTGGCCATGCGCGCCACCACCTGGTGCAGCAGCGTGGCCGCCGGGCTGGACCCGGCGGGCGCCGCATCGGGCGCGCCGGGAAACTGCGCCAGGCAATAGGCGATCAATTCGTGCATCTCGGCCGGCTTGTCGAGCGCGAGCAGGCGCTGGAACGTGCCGATGCGGATGTGCCCATGGCTGAGCCGCACCAGCACCGCCGAGCGGGTGGGCGAGGGCTCATCGCCGCGCCACAGGTTCTCGCCGGTCTCGATCACCGAAAAGGTGCGGCTGGTGTTGACGCCCAGCGCTTCGAGCAGCTCGGTCGCCAGGATTTCGCGCACCGCGCCTTTGAGTGTCAGGCGCCCGTCGCCCCGCCGGCTCCACGGCGTTTGCCCGGAACCCTTGGTGCCCAGGTCGAGCAGGCGGCCCGCGCCATCGCGCAACTGGGCAAAGGTAAAGCCGCGCCCATCGCCCAGGTCAGGATTGTACACTCCGAACTGGTGCCCGTGATAGCGCAGCGCCATTGGCCCGGGCAGATTGCCGGGCAGCGGCACGAAGCGGCCGAAGTGGGCGAGCCACTCGTCACCGCTAAGGCCATCAAGCCCCACCTGCGCGGCGGCACGATCATTGCGCCAGCGCAGCACGGTCTGCGGAAAATCGGCCGCCGCCACGCTATCGCCCAGCCAGGGCGCCAGCGCCGCCAATTGCGGATCGGGGCGATAGGGAATGGCTTGACCCGGCAGCGGGCGATCCGACACGGCTTGCGGGACAGGCTCCATTCTTCCATTAGTGGGGTGCTTGCACGCCACAGGCAAGGCGCCTTGTGGCTTAACAGTGATACAAGACACGGGAAAACGCGTTTGCCCATCGCCACATTCGAGATTCGCAGTTGGGCCAGCACCGATGGTTTGCGCCTGGCCTATCGCGCCTATCCCGGCGATGCGGCGCGTCTTCCGGTGATCTGCCTGCCCGGCCTGACGCGCAATGGCCGCGATTTCGAGGATCTGGCCCCGCATATCGCTGCCAGCGGCCGGCGCGTGCTGTGCCCCGATCTGCGCGGGCGGGGGGAAAGCGACTATGCCCGCGATCCGATGACCTATCAGCCGCCGGTCTATGCCCAGGATCTGGCGGGCCTGCTCGCCGCCGAAAAGATCACCCGCTTCATCGCCATCGGCACCTCGCTCGGCGGCATTCTCACCATGGCGCTGGCGGCCGGCCAGCCCGGCCTGGTGGCGGGCGCCGTGCTCAACGATATCGGCCCGGTGATCGATCCGGCCGGCCTGGCGCGCATTACCGACTATGTCGGCCAGGGGCGCAGCTATCTGACCTGGATGCACGCCGCACGCGGCCTGCGCGAGACGATGGGCGATATCTATCCCGATTTCAGCATCGAAGACTGGCTGCGCCTGGCCAAGCGGCTGATGGCGCTGGGCACGGGCGGGCGCATCGCCTTTGACTATGACATGAAGATCGCCGCCCCGATCGAGGCGGCAGAGCAGGCGCGCGACGATGCTGCGGCCAAGGCCAGGGCAGAAGGCACCGCGCCGCCGCCCGAGGCCGATCTGTGGCCGCTATTTGCCGCGCTCACGCCGGTGCCGCTGTTGGTGGTCCATGGCGCCACCTCGGACATTCTCTCGGCTGATACCGCCGCCGCGATGGCGCAGCGCCATCCCGATTGCACGCTGGTGACCCTGCCGCGCGTGGGCCATGCCCCGACGCTGGACGAACCCGAGGCACGCGCGGCGATCGATGCCCTGCTGGCCCGGCTGGACTGACGGCATCTGGCGCAGGAACCTTGACCATGGATCGCCAAGCCGGCCCGGCCCGCCGCCTGCATGTGCTGCACCTGCATTCCACGTTCGATGCCGGGGGCAAGGAACGCCGCAGCGTGGCGCTGATGAACCGGTTCGGCAACGCGCTCGATCATTCGGTCGTCTCGGCGCAGCCTGGCGCGCTGGGCGCGCGCAGCCTCTTGGCGCGCGGGCTTTCGGTGCATTTTCCGCTGGGTTTTCCCCCGCTGGCGGGCAAGCTCGGCGTGCGTCGCCTGCAGACCCTGGCGCGCGGGATGCAGGGGTTTGACCTCATCTGCACCTACAACTGGGGGGCGATGGATGCGGTGATGGCGCACGCGCTGTTCGCCCCGCTCTATGGCCTGGCGCCGCTGGTCCACCATGAAGACGGCTTCAATGCCGACGAGGCAGAGCGGCTCAATCCCCGGCGCAACTGGTTCCGGCGCGTGGCCCTGGCCCGGGCCAGCGCACTGGTGGTGCCCTCGCGTCGGCTTGAGGCCGTGGCCCGCGATGCCTGGCACCAGCCGGCCGGCAAGGTCCACCGCATTGCCAATGGCATCGACACCGCCGCCTATGCCCGCAAGGCGCGCCCCGACGCGCTGCCGCGTGTGATCAAGCGGCCGGGGGAAAAGTGGGTGGGCACGCTGGCCGGCCTGCGCCCAGTCAAGAACCTGCCTCGCCTGGTGCGCGCCTTTCGTGCGCTGCCCGAAGAATGGCACCTGGTGATCCTGGGTGAAGGGCCCGAGCGCGAGGCGATCCTGACCCAGGCGATGGATCTCAACATCGGCCACCGCGTGCATCTGCCCGGCCATGTTCCCGATCCGGCGCTGGCAGTGGGGCTGTTCGATTTCTTTGCGCTGTCGAGCGATAGCGAGCAGTTTCCGCTGTCGGTGGTAGAGGCGATGGCCGCAGGCCTGGCCGTGGCGAGCCCGGCCGTGGGCGACGTGGCCGAGATCGTTGCCGCTGACAACGCGCGGTTCATCGCGCCGGTCGGTGATGAAGCAGCGCTGGCCCAGGTCATGCTGGACCTGGCAACCGACGAGCTGGCGCGCCGCCGCGCCGGGGCGGCCAACCGCGTTCTGGCCACGCGCGAGTATGATGAAAGCGTGATGGCCGGCCACTATGCCCGCGTCTATGCCGATGCGCTGGGACTGACCCAATTCCCGTGAAGCATCGTTCGTTGTCGCGATGTTGCAGGCGGTTGGCCGCTTAACCATCGGTTCAGCGGGGGACAGCCAGCATCATAGGCGTTGAAAAGGTGGCTCCATCCGCTAAACACCGCGCCCATTCCGTGCAATTCTTGCCCATCCCTTGCTCTCAATCGCCGAAAGCTTAGCCTTGGCCCTTAGACCGAACCGTCCGCAAAACCCGTCCGATCCGCGTGCCGTTGCGCGCGCCGCCGAAGGCAATGTCTTCGCCCGCGAAGTGGACGATGCCCTGCGCCAGGACGAGGCGCTTTATGCGCTGCGCAAGTGGGGCAAGCCGGTTGGCGCGGCCGTGGTGCTGGGCCTGGCCGGGCTGGGTGGCTGGCTGTGGTACAGCAATCACCAGGATACGCTGCGCGGCCAGCAGGGTGAACAACTGACCCAGGCACTCGACAATTTCGAAGCCAAGAACGACAAGGCCGCGCAAGCCCTGCTCGATCCGCTGGCCAAGGACGGCACCCCGGGCAACCGCGCCGCCGCGCAGCTGCTGCTGGCTGGCAAGGCGCAGGACGATGGCAAGGCCGATCAGGCCGCCAAGGGCTTTGCCGCCGTTGCCGCCGACAGCAATGCGCCGCAGGCCTATCGCGATGCCGCCACGGTGCGTGAAGTGGCCATCACGTTTGACAAGCTGCCTCCGCAGCAGGTGATCGACCGCCTCAAGCCGCTGGCCGTGCCGGGCAACCCGTGGTTTGGCAGCGCCGGCGAACTGGTTGGCCTGGCCTATCTCAAGCAGGGGCACAACGATCTGGCCGGGCCGCTGTTTGCCGCCATCGCCAAGGATAAGGACGTGCCCGACACGATCAAGCGCCGCGCGCGCCAGGTTGCCGGCAGCCTGGGTGTCGACGCGGTTGACGATGTTTCGGCAGTTATCGGGCAGGCCCAGTAAGGCTGCCACGGTTTCCCGATCGATCGGGTTTGCATGCATTGCGCGCCGCCGCCCCGCATCGGGCCGCCGGGGCATGACAGGACAAGGAAGACAGGCATGATCCGCATTCCCAGCCAGGGCCACATGGCCCGCCAGCCAGGCGCCGGCACCGATCGCCGCCGGATTGCGGCGCTGGCCCCCGCGGCGGTGCTCGGCCTGGCGCTGGTTCTGGGCGGTTGCGCCGGGCACAAGGGCAAGGTCAAGGCCACGCCCACCGTGGGCGAACGCATTCCCGTGCTGTCGCGGATCGAGGCCGGCACCAAGGTCGATCCCACGCTGGCCAGCATGGACGTGGTCGTGCCCGCGCCCGTGGTCAACACCGAATGGGCCCAGGGCGGCGGCACTGCCAGCAAGTCTTCGGGCCATCTCGCGCTTGCCGATGCCCCGCAAAAGCTGTGGTCCACGCGCATTTCCGGGTCTTCGCCCAAGCAGCGCCTGGCCGCATCGCCGGTGGTGGGCAATGGCACTGTCTTCGTGATGGACACCGAAGGCGTGGTGCGCGCGCTCGATGAAAACAACGGCCACGAAAAGTGGAAGCAGGGCTTCCGTCTGCCCGAAAAGAACGATTCGATCTTTGGCGGCGGCGTCAGCTTTGATTCGGGCAACGTCTACATCACCACCGGCCTTGGCGAAGTGGCCGCGCTCGATGCGGCCGATGGCAAGATCAAGTGGCGGGTAAAGCCGGCTGGCCCGCTGCGCGGCGCGCCCACCGTGGCGTTCGGCGCGGTCTATGTGATGACGCAGGACAACCAGATCTTTGCGCTCAACACCGCTGATGGCACCAATCTGTGGAATCAGTCCGCCTCGGTCACGCAAAGCGGCGTGTTCGGCGTGGCGGCTCCCGCCGCTGGCCAAGGCACGGTGATCGCCGGCTACAGCTCGGGCGAACTCGTGGCCTATCGCTATGAAAACGGGCGGCAGCTGTGGTCCGATGCGCTGGCGCGTACCTCGATCGCCACGAGCGTTTCGACGCTGACCGATATCGATGCTGATCCGATCATCGAACGTGGCCGGGTCTATGCCCTGGGCCAGGGCGGCCGCATGGCCGCCTATGAACTGGTCACCGGCCAGCGTATCTGGGAACTCAACCTCGCGGGCATTTCCACCCCGGCAGTGGCTGGGGAGTGGATCTTTACCCTGACCGACGAAGACAAGCTGCTGTGCATCGCCAAGTCCACCGGCAAGGTCCGCTGGATGAGCCAGCTGCCCCGCTATCTCAAGCCCAAGAAGAAGGAGAGCCCGATCTTCTGGACCGGGCCGGTCTTGGCAGGCAACAAGCTGTGGGTGGCCAATTCGCGTGGCGAGATTTCCACCATCACCGTGGGTGATGGCACGCTGGCCCGCGTGACCAAGGTGGCAGCGCCCGTTACCCTGCCGCCGATCGTGGCTGACAAGACCCTGATCGTGCTGGATGACAGCGGCGAAATCACCGCCTGGCGTTAACCTTCTTCACCGAATTTCCACTTCTGCGCGTATAAGCGGGCGGGTATGACCAAGTCGCCCGCCCACGCCGTTTCGCCCCGCCCTGCCAGCGATGTGTCCGTCTGGGTAGGCTTGGTGGGCCTCGCTGGCCTGCTGGCATGGGTGGCGGTGTGCCGCGCCTGGCCGCAGATCGTCGATGCGCTGGGCTTGCCAGGGCCGCACGCGCGGCTGGCCGGATCGAGCGCGGCGGTGCTTGCCCTCTTGTTTTCCGGCACGCCGATGGTGGCCTGGTCGCTGCTGGTCGACAAGGTTCATCGCCGGCCCTCCACCGGCATCGACTGGACGGCGCCGCGCCCGTTGCGCAGCGTGCTCGATATCTCGATCACCAAGCTGGCCGGGCTCTGGGCCACCTGGGCGCTGATCGCCTTAGTCTATTGCCTGGGGCGCTGGTATTGGCGCGGGCAGTATCTGTTCGCCATGGACCTTTTGGAACAGGCCGCGCCGTTCCTGTTCCTGGGCGCCGTTCCCTATGTGCTGTGGCTCGATCGCGTGCTGGTCAACCCGCGCGACGGGGCCTGGCATTTCGGTGCCATGCTGATCGGGCGCGAAGCCTATGACGTGGACCAGGTGTGGCACCACTTGCGCGCCTGGACGGTGAAAGGCTTTTTCTGCGCCTTCATGATCTCGATCCTGCCCGGTGGTTTTGCCGCCGTGGTCGAGGCGGACTGGACCGGGCTGTGGGCCGATCCGGTACGCTGGTCGAACACCGCGATCGAGGCGATGTTCATGATCGACGTGCAGATCGCCATGGTCGGCTACCTGCTGACGATGAAGCCGCTCGATGCCCACATCCGCACGGCCAATCCCTATCTGGCGGGGTGGGTGGCAGCGCTGATGTGCTATCCGCCCTTTGTGCTGATGGGCGGCGGCGGCGTGCTGGACTATCACCAGAACACCGCAGAATGGGCCTATTGGTTCGATGGCCATCCGGCGCTGCTGTGGGCCTGGGGCCTGGCGCAGGTGGTGCTGACGGCGATCTATGCCTGGGCCACGATTGCCTTCGGCTTGCGCTTTTCCAACCTTACGTATCGCGGCGTGCTGACCAACGGCCCCTATGCCTTTACCCGGCATCCCGCCTATCTGTCGAAGAACCTGTTCTGGTGGCTGGTGACGATGCCGTTCCTCGCCACCACGCATTCCAAGGTTGATGCCGTGCGCAACACGGTCACCCTCGCGCTGGTCAGCGCGGTCTATTTCTGGCGCGCCAAGACCGAGGAAAAGCACCTGCTGGGCGAAGACGCCAAGTATCGCGCATACCATGCCTGGATGGCCCAGCATGGGCTGATCACGCGGCGGTTGGGCCGGTTGGTGCGAATGATTTTTGGTCGGTCGGGCGCGGGTATCCACTACCCCCAGACCCCCTCATCCAAAGAGGATGGGGAGGATAAAGCATTAATCTAAAAGTCCCCTCCTCTTCATAGGAGGGGGTTGGGGGGGAACCCTAGCGCTAAGCGCTCAAACCGCCACGCCTTCATCGCTTTCGAACACGCGGATGTTGCGCTCGGTCAGGCCCAGGCCGGCGCGCTGCTGTGCCCAGGTGGCCATGTGCGCGGTCTGGAAATGGGCGTCGAGCGCGGCGCGGTCGCGCCACTTTTCGCTGACGTGGATCACTTCGGGATCAAGCGCATCGTGCGAATAGGCATAGGCCAGGCACCCGTCTTCGGCGCGGGTAGCCTCGATCACCGCGCGCATCATCGGCGCGGCGGTGGCGAAGGCGGCGGTCGGCAGGCGAAACGTGCCCATTACCAGGATCATGGGGTACTATCCTCTCAAAAGCTCTTGGCGGCATAGACCTTGGACAGGTCACCGCCCCACGCGCCGTGGTACAGATCGAGCAAGCGCTCGGCCGGGGTCTTGCCCGAGGCGACGATCTCGTCCAGCGGCAGGAGATAGCCGGTTTCGTTGTCTCCGGCTGCGTTGAGGCGCCCGCGCGCGGCCAGGCCCGAGCGCGCAATGTCGAGCACGCGGCCGGCGATATCGCGCAGGGTGCCGCCACCGGGCAGCGGCGCATCAAGGCCCAGCTTGGGTACGCTGGCGCGCAGGATCTCGCGCCCTTCCAGGTCCCAGTCCTTGACCAGATCCCACGCCGCATCGAGCGCGCCCTGATCATAGAGCAGTCCCACCCAGAACGCGGGCAGGGCGCAGATCCGGTTCCACGGGCCGCCATCGGCGCCGCGCATTTCCAGGAACGATTTCAGCCGCACTTCGGGGAAGGCGGTGGAAAGATGGTCGATCCAGTCGCTCTTTCGCGGCTTTTCGCCGGGCAGCGCGGGCAGCTTGCCATCAAGGAAATCGCGGAACGACTGGCCGGCGGCATCGATGTATTTGCCATCGCGGAACACGAAATACATCGGCACGTCGAGCATGTAGTCGACATAGCGTTCATAGCCAAAGCCGTCTTCGAACACGAAGGGCAGCATGCCCGTGCGCGCGGGATCGGTGTCTGACCAGATGTGGCTGCGATAGGACAGGAAGCCGTTGGGCTTGCCTTCCAGGAACGGTGAATTGGCAAACAGAGCGGTGGCCAGCGGCTGCAACGCCAGGCTGACGCGGAACTTCTGCGCCATGTCGGCTTCGCTGGCATAGTCCAGGTTGGTCTGGATCGTGCAGGTGCGCAGCATCATGTCCAGCCCCATCGTGCCCACGCGGGGCATATGGCGCAGCATGATCTCATAGCGGCCCTTGGGCATGATCGGCAGATCGCCGCGCGCCTTGTCGGGCCACAGGCCAAGGCCGAGGTAAGCGAGGCCAAAGCGATCGCCGATGGTCTTGACCTGGGCAAGATGGCGCCCGGTTTCCGCGCAGGTTTCGTGCAGGCTTTCCAGCGGCGCGCCCGACAGTTCGAGCTGGCCGGCCGGCTCCAGGCTGACCGCGCCATCCGGGCCGGACATGGCAATGACCTTGCCGCCTTCCATCACCGGCTCCCAGCCGAATTCGGTCAGCGCCATCAGCAGATCGCGGATGCCACCTGGCTCGTCATAGGACGGGGCGGCATGATCGGCCGTGCGATAGACGAATTTCTCGTGCTCGGTGCCGATTCGCCATGCCTCGCGCGGCTTTTCGCCCTTCTGCATGGGGGCGACAAGCTGGTCCCGGCTCTCGATGAGAGGATCGTTGCTATCTGAAACCTGTCTCGTGCTCATGCCCGCATCCGTTAGTGGCCAAACGGACTTTGCGCCAGCGATAAACGTGGGATGAACGATTGCAGGGCGGCAATAATCCCAGGGGTGTGCGCGCAGCGCAAACCCTCACGCGGCAGCCCAGTCCCCCGCAACCCCCATCCACAATCCCAGGCCCGCCACGGCTGCCGTTTCGCCCCGCAGGATGCGCGGACCCAGGGTAATGGCGTGGGCGGCAGGATGTGCGCGGATCGCGGCGCGTTCCGCTTCGTCAAAGCCGCCCTCCGGCCCGATCAGCAGTGCCGCTGGGCCCTTGTGCGCGGCAAAGGCAGCGGCAGCGGGCGCGCCGCCCTGTTCATCGGCAAAGAATAGCGCGCGCCCGGTTGGCCAGTCGCGCAGCATGGCGTCGAGCTTCACCGGATCGAACAGCGCGGGCAGGGCAGTGCGTGCGCATTGCTCGGCCGCCTCGGTCACGATCGTGGCGGCGCGCTCGGCATTGAGCTTGTCGGCCACGCAGCGCCGCGTAATCACCGGGCGGATCTGGCCGGCGCCCAGTTCTGTCGCCTTTTCCAGCACCCAGTCGAACGCCTGCTTCTTGAGCAAGGCCGCGCACAGCCATAGATCGGGCACCGCCTCCAGTGGCCGCAACTGCCGCTCGAGCGTCAGCATCATGTCACGCTTGCCGGCGTGCGCCACGCGGGCAAGCCATTCGCCGGTCTGGTTGTCGCACACGATCACCGCGTCGCCCGGCCCAGCGCGCATCACCTTGCCCAGATAGTGCGCCTGTGCGCTGTCGATCGCCAGGCTGGCGCCCTCTTCCAGCCGTTGTTCCACGAACAGGCGCGGGGCAGAGCGGGGCGGCCAGGCGGGGGTGGCGGGCAGATGATCGGTCATGGGCAGCGTTCATAGGCAGCGCCGCGCGCGGCGGCAACACGCGGGCGATCTGTCCCCTTGCGGGCCCGACCAAACCGGCGCAGGAGCATGGCAGCATGACCACGGCAACCGATCAGATCGTCCCTGACAGCGAACATCGCGGGCTGGTGGCCCGCCTGCCGCAGCCCTTGCGCGATTATGCGCTGCTGGCCCGGCTGGACCGGCCGATCGGCTGGTGGCTGCTGTTCTGGCCCTGCGCCTGGGGCGTGTTCCTGGCCGGCGGCGCGCGGCAGTGGCACTTGGTGGCGTGGATGCTGCTCGGCTCCATCGCCATGCGCGGGGCGGGGTGCGTCTATAACGATATCGTCGACGCTGATCTCGATGCGCGGGTCGCCCGCACGGCGCAGCGCCCGGTGGCCAGTGGTCGCGTGCGCAAGAAGGCGGCCTGGGCCTGGCTCGTGGTGCTCGCTGCGGTGGGGCTGGTCGTGCTGCTCCAGTTGCGCTGGCAGGCGCAGATCGTCGCGCTGGGCAGTCTGGCGCTGGTCGCCGCCTACCCGTTCATGAAGCGCATCACCTGGTGGCCACAAGCCTGGCTCGGCCTCGTCTTCACTTGGGGCGCGCCGACCGGCTGGGTGGCGGTGCACGATGGCGACCTCGGCGCACTCGCCGCGCTCTATGCCGGGGCGATGTGCTGGTGCATCGGCTATGACACGATCTATGCCCTGCAAGACCGCGAGGATGACGCCATGGTCGGCATCCGTTCCAGCGCCCGCGCGCTGGGCAGCAAGGTGCGGCCCGGCGTGACTGCATTCTACGCCGCTGCCGTGGCGCTATGGGCGCTGGCGTTCTGGCTGATCCATCCCGATCCCCTCGCGCTGCTCGCGCTGCTGCCGGTGGCGCTGCACCTGGCGTGGCAGGCGCTGAGCCTGGATGTGGACGATGGCGACAACGCCCTGGCACGGTTCCGTTCAAACCGCACGGCGGGTTTCCTGATGGCGCTGGCATGCCTGGTGGTGGGGAGCGCGGGGTAGGCGGACCGAGAGGCTTGGGAAACATGCCCTCCCCAGCCCCTCCCGCACGCGGGAGGGGCTTTTTGGCGCTGTTCTCCCCTCCCGCGTGCGGGAGGGGCTGGGGGAGGGCATGTTACAGCGCGCGCCCAATCAGTTCGGCCGTGGTTCGACCGGATAAACGATGAAGTCCGGCCGCACAGCCTTCACGGGCGTGTCGCCCATGGCATCCACGGTCTGAACCAGGTCGGCAATCGCGGCGGGCGGCAGCGCCAGGCCGTGTTCGGTCGGGTGCGTGGGCGCTTCCATCGGATAGTCCTGGCCCGGCGTGGTGGTCATCTCGATATGGGTGCCGAGCAAGGCGCGGATCGGGTGTGTCTGGGCAAAGGCGGCCAGGCGATGGGCGCTGGCGCGGAATTCGGCGAAGTGGTTGCTCGGCACGTAGAGACGGCCGGGATAGAGCATGTCACCCGACAGGAGCAGGCGGGTTTGCGGGTCGTAGATCATGACGTGGGCGCTTTGATGACCTGGCGTCGGGATGGCGCGCAGCACGCGGCCGCCAAGGTCCAGCGTGCCCAGGCCGTTGGGCCAGTCGGCCACGTGAAACGCGCTGGCGACATCGGCTGGGGCAAGGCCTACCACGGTGGTATCCGGCCGATCGACAAATTCGCTGTCGCCGGCATGATGGTCGCCATGGCTGTGCGAATGGGCCACTGTCAGGTGCAGCGGGCGGTTGCCATGGGCCTGGCGCCATTGCGCGATCACGCGCTCCACCGTGGGCCGCACCATGAGGCCGCCGGCGCCGGTATCGACCAGCAGCGCACCCTTGCGTCCGAACAATAGATAGAGGAACGGCGCCTCGAAATTGGTTTTCACCGATTGGCGGATCACGAAGGTATCTGCGTCAACCTGTTGCACCTGCATCTCTGGTTCGCTGGCCGTGGTGCCATCGATCCAGTGCGCGAAGGGCGGGGGATCGAACGCCGGGGCCGCGCCGATCAGCAGGGACGATCCTGCGGTAAGGCCAAGGGCAAGGGCGAGGCGAAAGCGGCGTGCAGTGTCCATCCTGTCTGAATGGCACGCGCGGGCGCGCGCGACCATGATCGGGTGCGCCCGCGCTTTTGATCCTGTGCGTTCTACACCGCCGTAGCGAGCAGTTCTTCCGCGCCGCCGAGGTCCACGCTGACCAGACGCGAGACGCCGCGTTCCACCATGGTCACGCCAAACAGGCGGTGCATGCGGCTCATCGTCACGGCGTTGTGCGTGACGATGAGATAGCGGGTCTGCGTTTCGGCGACCATGGCGTCGAGCAGGTCGCAGAAGCGTTCGATATTGGCATCGTCGAGCGGCGCGTCCACTTCGTCGAGCACGCAAATCGGCGCGGGATTGGTGAGGAACAGGCCAAAGATCAGCGCCACTGCCGTCAAGGCCTGTTCGCCACCCGACAGCAGCGTCAGCGATTGCAGCCGCTTGCCTGGCGGCTGGGCCATGATTTCCAGGCCTGCTTCCAGAGGGTCGTCGCTGTCGACCAGCGCGAGATGGGCTTCGCCGCCGCCGAACAGGCGGGTGAACAGGCGGCGGAAATGCCCGTCCACCGCCTCGAACGCGGCGCGCAGGCGCTCGCGCCCCTCACGGTTGAGGTTGCCGATCGAGCCGCGCAGGCGGTTGACCGCTTCGGCCAGTTCGGCCTGTTCGGCCAGGCTTTCGGCCTGGCGCGCCTCGGCCTGGGCGAGTTCGTCTGCCGCCACCAGGTTGACCGGGCCGATCCGCTCCCGCTCGGCCAGCAGCCGCTCGTGCGTGGTGCTTTCGCTGGCGGCATCGCCCACCTCGGCCCCGGCAAAGGCAAAGCGTTCGGGCAGCAGGGGCGGCGGGCATTGAAAGCGCT
>NZ_KE148381.1:0-53236 GCF_000410615.1 Novosphingobium sp. B-7
GGTCAGGACCACCTCGCCCGGCCAGCCCAGCGCGGCCTTGATCCGGTTGCGGGCATCTTCCAGCGCCGCCCGCGCCGCACGGCCGGCGGCATGCGGGCTGGAGGGATTGGCCCAGCGCGCCATCCCCTCCAACAGCGCGTCACGCGCCTGCGGCAGGAGCGGCGTGGTGGCCGCGTGATCGAAATAAAGCGAGAGCGACAACGAGAAATCCCGGAAAAGTTGCGTTTACGGGGTTCGTTTCTATATAGCGACCAGTTCCATGCCCAGCCCCGACCGCGCATTGCCCTTGAAACAGGGTCTTGCACCGCCGGTCTTCAGGGCCAGCCAACAGGTTCATCAGGTCAACGATGCCCGCAGTCATCTTCCCCGGTCCCGAAGGTCGCCTCGAAGGCCGCTTCCAGCCCGCCACGCGCAGCCGCGCGCCTGTCGCCATGATCCTGCATCCCCACCCGCAGGCCGGTGGCACGATGAACGACCGTGTAACCCAGGCGCTGTACAAGACATTCGTGGCGCGCGGCTTTGCCACGCTGCGCTTCAACTTCCGCGGCGTGGGCCGCAGCCAGGGCAGCTTTGACAACGGCGTGGGCGAATTGTCCGATGCCGCTGCAGCGCTCGATTGGGTGCAGTCGATCCATCCCGAAGCTTCGGCTACGTGGATTGCCGGCTATTCGTTCGGCGCATTGATCGGCATGCAGCTCTTGATGCGGCGCCCGGAAATCCGCGGCTTCATCTCGGTCTCGCCGCCCGCCAACATGTATGATTTCAGCTTCCTCGCGCCTTGCCCGGCTTCGGGCATCATCGTGCAAGGGTCTGCCGATACGGTGGTGACGCCCAATGCCGTGCAAAAGCTGGTCGACAAGCTGCGCACGCAAAAGCACATCACCATCCACCACGACGAAATCCCGCGCGCCAACCACTTCTATGAAAACGAGTTGGACGAGATGATGAAGTCGGTGGACAATTACCTCGACTTCCGCCTGTCGCCCGATTGCCCGATCCGCTGATCGGCGCAGGCTCGGTATCAGGAAAGGCCCCGGCAGCGCGCGCTGCCGGGGCCTTTTTTGTGTGACTATTGCGGATTGGCAGCGCGTGGGTCCACCAGCGGCGCTGGCCCCGGATGAAGGTCGCGGCGTGCCCAGATGTAATAGGTGCGGTCGATCGTTGGTGTCCGCGCAATCAGCACATAATCGCGCACCAGGGCTTCGCGGACCAAGGCCTGCGTTGCCGGCGCCACTCGCGGCACGACAGACCTGCTCGCCGTGACGATCGCGCCCGGCTGGCTGGCCAACACGCGTCGCTCTTCTTCCACCGGATCGACTCCCAGTGCGCGGGTTTCGATGGGATTGGTAAGATGGTCGGGAAAGGCGAACCGCGTCGGGATGCAGGCATTGGTAAGATAATAGAGGATCGTCGGCCCGTCATAAATGTACAGGCAGTGCCCGCTGACATAAGGCGAAATCGCCGAAACCATTCGTGACGTCTGCAAAATGCCTTGGTGCCTCGAAAAGTAATTGGCCGGGATAAAAATGCAGGGCCATAGCAGCAGCAGGCAACCAAACGTGAAGCCGCGCCGCTCGCCGCGAAGCGCAAAAGCGCCGAGAATGACGCTGGGCAGAACCACCGGCAGAAAATAGAAATCATAGAAGTCGCCGAGCATGCCGAATCCGGCGAACGCACTGACCCACCATCCCGCCAGAAGTGGAAAATCTGCGTAGACCCGCCCGTGTGCATGGGTGCGCAGTTGGAACAGCCCGACACCAGCGGTGGTGAGCAGCCCCATGCAACATGCAACGACCTGGGAAATCTGATCGTTACGGACTTGGGCTGGAAAGGGTTGGCGCAGGAAAATCGAGGTGAAATTGGCAAATAAAAATTCGTCTAAATGCCCCGCCAGCGCGTACGCACCCAGCGCCAGCCCGGTAGGTGCCAGCGCCACCAGCACCATGGCAATTGCCATGCCCAATAGCTGGCGCAACCGCTCTCCAGCAGCAAACAGCCGCCACACGAACCAGCATCCAAAGAAGATGCCTTCAGGAATGACGGTGTACTTGATCTGGATCGCCAAGCCCAACGCAAGCATCGCCGCCAAGGCAAGGGCCGCGATGCGGCCGGGGGTGTTCGCGTCATTGGCCTTGCAAGCGCACCAGGCGGCAAAGGCAGTCAATGCGTTATAGAAGATTGCCGTCTGCCCGCCGAGCCCGTGGAGAACATTGAGCATCAGAACATATGCTACCGCCGCGACAATCGCAGGGATTTCCCCCATGTGCCGCCGCACGATGGCACGAACAAGCCAGGCCGCGATTGCTACACATGCTGTAGCAACCAATTGGTATTGGATGATTCCGCTGCCACCCAGCAGCCGTATGGCGGCATAAAGGGCAAACAGGCCGACCGGCTTGCGATCCCACAAGTCTACGTAGGGCAAATGCCCATGCAGCATGCGATCGCCAACCAGCAGGTAAAGTTGCTCATCAAAATCGAGAATCGGATTGCCGAATGTCGGCGAGCGGACGAGCAGCGTCACCAACCCGATAAGAGCATAGGGCCAGGCCGCAGCCAGCCAATGAAACGCCGGGCGTTGCAGCATCGTGCGCGTTGTCATCTCGTTACACGCCACCACACTCGCCACGTTACTCACCCCCCAGCCTGCTGGTCGTGACCATGGCGCATCGCCCGTAACGACATGGTTAACAGGCGCGACGTTGCCGCCAAAAGCAAACCCCCGGCACGCCAGGGCGCACCGGGGGTCTTGCAGACGCTGCGTGGGCAGCGCGGATGATCAGGCCGAGACGGGCGCCGCCTTGCGCACGCTTTCGTCGACATGCTCCATGAACTGCTCGAAGTTGTCGATGAACTTCTTGACCAGTTCCTGGGCGGTCTTGTCGTATTCGCCGGCATCGGCCCAGGCGCCGCGCGGATCGAGCAGCTTGGTATCGACGCCCGGCACTTCCACCGGCACTTCAAAGCCGAAGTTGGGATCTTCGCGGAATTCGGCGCTGTTGAGGCTGCCATCGAGCGCGGCATTGAGCAGCGCGCGGGTGGCCTTGATCGGCATGCGCTTGATGCCTTCCTGCGTGGCCTTGCCGCCCGACCAGCCGGTGTTGACCAGCCAGCACTTCACCCCGCCCTTGGCGATGCGTTCCTTGAGCAGGTTGCCATAGATCGAGGGGTGACGCGGCATGAACGGCGCGCCGAAGCAGGTGGAGAAGGTTGCTTCCGGTTCGGTCACGCCGATTTCGGTGCCGGCCACGCGGGCGGTATAGCCCGAGAGGAAGTGATACATTGCCTGGTCGGGCGTGAGACGCGCGATCGGCGGCAGCACGCCATAGGCATCGGCGGTGAGGAAGATCAGGTTCTGCGGCACGGGGCCGAGGTTTTCTTCCGAGGCATTGGGGATGAAATCGATCGGATAGGAACCGCGGCTGTTTTCCGCGAGGCTGGCGTCATCCAGATCGATTTCGCGCGTCACCGGATCGATCACCACGTTTTCCAGCACCGTGCCGAAACGCTTGGTGGTGGCAAAGATTTCCGGCTCGGCCTCGGCCGAGAGGCGGATCATCTTGGCATAGCAGCCGCCTTCGAAGTTGAACACGGCGGTATCCGACCAGCCATGTTCGTCGTCCCCGATCAGGGTGCGGCTGGCGTCGGCCGACAGCGTGGTCTTGCCGGTGCCCGAGAGGCCGAAGAACACGGCGGTGTCGCCATTGGGGCCAATGTTGGCCGAGCAGTGCATCGGCATCACACCCTTGACCGGCAGCAGGTAGTTGAGGATGCCGAACACCGACTTCTTCATTTCGCCGGCATAGGACGTGCCGCCGATCAGGATCAGCTTTTCGGTGAAGTTGACCGCGATCACGGTTTCGCTGCGGCAGCCGTGGCGGGCCGGATCGGCGCGGAAGCTGGGCAGGTCGATGATCGTGTATTCGGGGGCGAAGCCGGCCAGTTCATCGGTCGTCGGGCGTACCAGCAGCGTGCGGATGAACAGGTTGTGCCAGGCAAACTCGTTGATCACGCGCACGTTGACGCGGTGTTCGGGCTGCGAGCCGCCGAACAGATCAGCGACATAGAGCTTGTCCTTGGTGGCGAGCGCAGCAAGGAAATCTTCCTTCAGCGCGGCAAAGTGCGCCGGGCTCATGCCCACGTTGGTCTTGCCCCACCACACGGTGTTTTCGGTTTCGGCGTCGCGGACGATGAACTTGTCCTTGGCCGAGCGGCCGGTGTGCTTGCCGGTGGCGACGACGAAAGGACCGTCCTTGGCCAGGACGCCTTCCCCGTTCTTCACCGCATGTTCCACCAGCGGGGCGGTGCCGAGGTTGGCAAACAGCTCGGCAGGTTCAGGAAAACCCTGCGCGGACAAGGAAATGTTCAGGCTGTTGGCGGACATCACAAGCCTCCCGTTTGGTGGGCCATGCTGCACCCCGGACTGTCTGGAGCCGTGGGCAAAAAGGCAGGCCACTGATTGCAAAAGCGCGGTATCGAGCATGATCGCACAGCCGCATTGCCGTTGTTTTCCGGCTTCGCATACGAATGCCGAATACGAATGCGCGATTCCCTGTTCGGATAGTTGACCACCCGCCCCGCGTCAAACCGGATCGACCCAAGATTTTTGCGCAGCAAGTTGCACAATTTTCAACTGCTGCCCTGTCGCAGCTTGTCCCCACACGAACAAATCCAACGTCCTTGGGGGTTTCTTGCCAGCCGCGCCTGCGCGCCCTAATCTAGCGCGCCACCCTGGTAGGCCACACCCGAGCAGGCCCACTCGAGCAGGATCGCCGCAACGCCTATGCACAATGCCCCTGCCCCCCAGCCCGAAGGCACGGGTACGCCCCCGGCAGGGCAGAGCCAGCCGCGCCGCACGATCGCGCTGGTCGATGATGATCGCAATATCCTGACCACGGTATCGATCGCACTGCAGACCGAGGGCTTTGTCACCCGGCTCTACAACGACGGCGATACCGCGCTCAAAGCGCTGCTCGACAATCCGCCCGACCTGGCGGTGTGCGACATCAAGATGCCGCGCATGGATGGCCTGGAATTGCTGCGCCGCCTGCGCGAGCAGAGCGACCTGCCGGTGATCTTCCTGACCAGCAAGGACGACGAGGCCGACGAGGCACTGGGCCTGGCCATGGGCGCCGACGATTACATCGCCAAGCCATTCAGCCAGCGCCTGTTGCTCGCCCGCATTCGCGCCATTTTGCGGCGCAGCGAAATCGTGCGCCGCGATCCGGTTGCCGCCGATGCCGAGCCGGCCGAAAACCTGCCCGATCCGATCCGCCGCGGCCGCCTGGCGATGGACCCGGCGCGCCACCTGGTGACCTGGACAGACAAACTGGTTTCGCTGACCGTCACCGAGTTCCTGATCCTGGAAGCGCTGGCCGTGCGCCCCGGCGTGGTGCGCACCCGCGACCAGCTGATGAACGCGGCCTATCACGACGACGTCTTTGTCGATGATCGCACGATCGACAGCCATATCAAGCGCCTGCGCCGCAAGTTCCGCGCCGTCGATCCGCAGTTTTCCGCGATCGAGACGCTCTATGGCGCGGGCTACAGCTACAGCGACGAATGACGCCGGCCAACTCTGCCCCACCTGCGCCAGAGCGCACCGCGCGCATGCTGGTGCCACGTGCGCTGCGGCCGCGCGGCCTCTCGCTCACCGCACGTATCCTGGCGGTCAACGTCATCGCGCTGGCGCTGCTGGCAGGCAGCTTCTTCTATCTCGATAGCTACCGTTCGCAGCTGCTGGGCGAGCGATTCAAGCTGGCCCGGGCCGAGGCGGAAATTGCCGCCGATGCGCTCGATGGCGCCAGCCTGGCGCAGCAAAAGACGCTGCTGGTGCGCATCGGCCAGGAACAGCGCCTGCGGCTGCGACTCTATGATCGCGAAGGCCGCCTGGTGGCAGACAGCTTTGCCCTGGCGCCGCCCAGCTTCGCCCTGGTCGATCCCACGGGCGAGCCATGGTACCAACATGCCGCGCGCCTGCTCGATCGCGGGGTCGATTTCATCGTCGGTGCGCCGCCGGTGGAACGCTATGCCGAACCGGCCGATCCGGGAGCCGGCAACTGGCCCGAAGTGGTGCGCGCCCGTGCCGCCCATTCCACCCAGGTCTATCTGCGCTATGCCCCCGATCGCACCCCGGTGCTGACCGCCGCGACGCCCGTGGGGAGCGACAGCGATGGGCAGATGCTGCTGGCCATGCGCAATGCCGTGGATATCACCCAGGCGGTGCGCGATGCGCGCCAGACCCTGGTGATCATCATCGGCCTTGCCCTGATGCTTTCGGTGCAGTTGTCGTTATTCCTGGCGCGCACCATCGTCCAGCCGTTGCGCGCGCTGGTTCGCGCAGCGGTGCGGGTGCGGCTGGGCCGTGACCGCGAAGTGGTGGTGCCCCGCCTGCCCGATCGCGGGGATGAGATCGGCCTGCTCGCCCGCGCCTTTTCCGACATGACCATGGCCCTGCGCCATCGCATCGACGCGGTGGAAAGCTTTGCCGCCGATGTCGCCCACGAACTCAAGAACCCGCTGGCAAGCCTGGCCAGCGCGATCGAGTCGCTCGACCGGGTGGAAGATGCCACGCTGCGCCGGCAACTCACCGCGATCGCCACCCACGATGTCCAGCGGATCGATCGCCTGATCACCGAAATCGCCGATGCCAGCCGGATCGATGCGGAGCTGAGCCGCGCCACGTTCGTGCGGCTCGACCTGGGCGGCCTTGCCGCGCAGGTGGTGGGGGCACGCGGCGCGCGGGAAACGCGCGGCGGCGCGGTGATCCGCCTGCGCCAGCCCGATCCCGGCACTTACGCCCCGCTGGTGCTGGGCGATGCCATGCGGCTGGAGCGCGTGCTGGAAAACCTGCTCGACAACGCCGTGTCCTTCTCTCCGCCCGGCGGCGCGGTGGACGTGGCAGTGTGGACACAAGGGCCGCGCGAGGGTGAAGACGCCCGCGTCATGCTGAGCGTGACCGACGAGGGACCCGGCATCCCCCAGGCCGAGCGCGGCAAGGTGTTCGAGCGCTTCCATTCGGTGCGACCGGCCGAGGAGGCGTTTGGCGCGCACAGCGGCCTCGGCCTTGCGATCGCCCGCACCATTGCCGAAGCCCACGATGGCCGCCTGACGATCATCGACCGTCCCGATGGCGCACATGGCGCCTGCCTGGTCCTGACCCTGCCCTATGCCGGGGAACTGCGCGCATGACCGCGGCGGGCCAAGCGCACCAGGCCACGGCAGTGGCGATCGGCGGGCGCGCCGTGATGATCGAGGGGCCACCGGGCAGCGGCAAGTCCAGTCTGGCGCTGGCGCTGATCGATCGCGGTGCGCAGCTGGTGGGCGATGACGGGCTGCTCCTCCTGCCAGATATCGCGCCGGGCAACGCGCCACGGCTGCTGGCCCAACCCCATCCCCGCATCGCCGGCTTGCTGGAAGTGCGCAATCTGGGGCTGCTGCGCTTTCCCCCCCTGGCACAGGCGCCGGTGGCCTTGGTGCTGCGCCTCGACGCAGATGCGCCGCGCTTCATCGATGCGGCAGGTCGCGTTGAGCGCGCCGGAATAGCCGTGCCGATGGTGCAGTTATGGCCAGAAACGCCGATGCTGGCCCTGCGCGCCACGCTCGCGCTGGAACACTATGGCCTGGGCTGAGTGCCATGCCTGCAACAAGATCAGGGCTGGCCGTCGCGTAACCGCACTTTTCTTTGCCCGCCAATGCGCGCAAAAGGTCGTGCATGGTCGCCACCGATAGTTCCGCTCTGCCCGATCCGGATTCGCCGCAACGCATCCTGCTGGTCACTGGCCTCCTCGGCGCAGGCAAGACCACGGCGCTGCGCACGTTGGAAGACTTGGGCTGGGAAGCGATCGACAATTTCCCGATCCGCCTGCTAGATCGCCTGCTGGAGACCGAACCGGGCCAGGCCCGCAGCGAAAGCGGTGGGATCGATGCCGGAACGCCGCTCGCCATCGGGTTTGACACCCGCACCCGCGGGTTTGATCCGCAGACGATCATCGAGCGGGTCAAGGCGCTGAGCACGCGGCCCAACCTTTCGGTCACCACGCTGTTTCTCGACTGCAGCGGGGCAGAGCTTGAGCGCCGCTACAACGAAACCCGCCGCCGCCATCCGATGAGCGAGGACAAGCCCGCCGCCAGCGGCATCGCTGCCGAGCGTGACCTTCTGGCCCCACTGCGCCGCTGGGCCGACGTGGTCATATCCACCACCGATTTCACCACCAACGACCTGCAGCAGGCGATCCGCCAGCAGTTCGGTGCGATCTCACCGAGTCGCACCACGGTCACGATCAGCAGCTTCGGCTTTTCCCGCGGCACCCCGCCGCTCGCCGACCTGGTTTTCGACATGCGTTTCCTCAACAATCCGCACTGGGATGAAACGCTGCGACCGATGACCGGCAAGGACGCCCCGGTGGGCGATTACATCCGCAACGACCCTGCCTTTGCCGAGGCTTTTGACCGGATTCTGGGGCTTTTGCGCCTGCTCCTTCCCCGCTTCGCGGCCCAGGGCAAGGCCTATGTCCACATCGCCTTCGGCTGTACCGGCGGGCGCCATCGCTCGGTCTTCATGGCCGAAGAGATCGCACAAGGCTTGCGCAATTCCGGTTTTTCACCCACATTGTTGCACCGCAACCTTGCCGCCCGCGGCGCCAACCTGCTGGAAGGCGCCCAGGCGGTTCAGGTATGACAATGATGCCAGTGACAATGCCAATGATGACGATAGCGCGGGCAGCGAATATCCTGCGCTCGGGGGATGGGACGGTTCTGAAAGACATGCCTTGTGAATGCCAGCATTCTGGCAGCCCACATGTGCCCGCCAAGGCTCTGTTAAGCTTGGTTGTGGCATCTTGTCAGGCTGTATTTCGGAGCCCGTTCCCTTCATGATCGGCCTTATTCTCGTCACCCATGGTGCCCTTGCCGACGAATTCATCCATGCGATGGAACATGTCGTGGGCCGACAACAGGACGTCATCGGCGTCTGTATCGGCCCCAATGACGATATGGAGCGTCGCCGCAAGGAGATCGCCGATGCCATCCGCCGGGTCGATAGCGGCGAAGGCGTCATCATCCTCACCGACCTGTTCGGCGGCACGCCTTCGAACCTCGCGATCTCGCTGATGCAGGCGGGCCGGGTGGAAGTGATCGCCGGGATCAACCTGCCCATGCTGATCCGGCTTGCCAAGGCGCGCGGATGCATGAATGTTCGCGATGCCACGGCCGCCGCGCGCGATGCCGGCCGCAACTATATCACGATCGCTTCGGAATTCCTGGGCCAGGACGCATAAATCCCACGCCCGAGGGTTTCCCGAACAAAGCGACGCACCCGACAACGACGGGCAGGGGAAGAGGAAAGCCGATGTCGAGCCAAAGCTACGTTGCCCGAGAGACGATCACCATCGTCAACCAGCGCGGCCTCCATGCCCGCGCCAGCGCCAAGTTCGTCAATGCCGTGGCCAAGCTGCCTTCTGGCGTTGACGTGACGGTGTTCAAGGACGGCACCGAGGCAGCCGGCGGCTCTATCCTGGGCCTGATGATGCTGGGCGCGGCCAAGGGTGATACCATCGATGTCGTGGTGTCTGGCCCGGAAGGTGAAGCGGATTCTGTGCTGCTCAAGCTGGCGGGCCTGGTCAAGGACGGGTTCGGCGAAGACTGAAAGCCTTGCCCATCGCGGCTGGCTGACGCATGGACCGCCCCATGTCCCGCCCAACGTCCCGCCGCACGATCACCGGGTTTTCCAACCCCACCGTCAAATTCGTCCGCAGCCTGCGCGACAAGAAGCACCGCAAGCGCGAGCAGCGCTTTCTGGCCGAAGGCCTGCGCCTGCTGACCGATGCCCGCGCCGGCGGGCGCCTGCCCGAAATCCTGCTGATGGCCCAGGGGCGCGAGGCGCATCCGCTGCTGTCAGACCTGGAAAGCGCGGTGGCCGCCGCCGGGGGCGATGTGATCGAGTTGCCGGTGGATATACTGGCCAAGGTGACCGGCAAGGATAACCCGCAGGCCGTGGCAGGTGTCTTTGCCGAATGGGACACGGGCCTGGCGCAGATCGATCGCCAGTCCGCCCCGCTCTGGCTGGTGGCGCAGGCCATGCGCGATCCGGGCAATCTGGGCACGATGCTGCGCACCGCCGATGCCGTGGGCGCAGGCGGGCTGATCCTGATCGATGATTGCGTCGATCCCTTTTCGGTAGAGGCGGTGCGCGCCAGCATGGGCGCGATCTTCACCCAGCGTCTGGCCCAGGCGCGCTGGGACGAATTTCTGCCCTGGCTACGCGCCGGGGCCGGCCAGTTGGTGGCCGCATCGTTGCGCGATGCGGTGCCCTATCGCGGCGCCCCCTATGCCGGTCCCTGCTTCGTCATGGTGGGCAACGAATCGCGCGGCCTGCCCGAAGACTATGAGCTGGCCTGCGACCTGCGCGTGACCATGCCGATGAAGGGGCGCGCCGACAGCCTCAACGCTGCTGTCGCTGGCGCCGTGCTCGCCTATGAGGTATTGGCAAGCCTGGAAGGCTGAGTTCGGCGCGAGGGGGCTTCGACAGGCTCAGCCCGAACGGGGTTCAGACGCTAACCTTTCCGCCTTCGTTAGCCCTGAGCCTGTCGAAGGGCCCAGCGCGACACCCGCGGGTCAAACCGGCCGCCGCGCGCGCAGGGCCTGGGCCAGGGTGCCCTCGTCCATATAGTCCAGTTCTCCCCCCACGGGCAGGCCATGCGCCAGTTGCGTCACGCGCACGGGCAAGTCTTCCAGCCGTTCGGCAATATAGTGCGCCGTGGTCTGCCCCTCGAGCGTGGCGTTCATCGCCAGGACCACTTCATCAATCCCGCCGGCGCGAACCCGATCGAGCAACCGGCCGATGGTCAGGTCTTCCGGCCGCACCCCTTCGAGCGCGGAAAGCCGCCCGCCCAGCACGTGATAGCGCCCAGTGAACAGCCGCGCGCGATCAAGCGCCCAGAGGTCCGCCACATCCTCCACCACGCACAGCGCGCGCGCATCGCGACGCGGATCGGCACAGATCCCGCACGGATCGGTGGTGTCCACATTGCCGCAGGTCTGGCATTCCACCAGGTTCTGGCGCACGGTATCAAGCGCGGCCAGCAGTTGCGGCAGCGCGCTTTCACGCCGCTTGATAAGCCAGAGCACAGCCCGCCGCGCCGAGCGGGGGCCGAGGCCGGGCAGACGGGCCAGTGCGCTCGCCAGCGCCTCGATCTCTTGCGATGCCATGGCGCGACAGATAGGGCCGCGCGCAGGATTGGAAAAGGACCCATTGCACCATGCGCGTTGTCTTCATGGGCACACCCGAATTTGCCGTGCCCACGCTCGATGCGCTGGTGGCCGCCGGCCACGATGTGGTGGCGGTCTACAGCCAGCCGCCGCGCCCGGCCGGCCGGGGTAAAAAGTTGCAGCCCTCGCCCGTGCATCTGGCGGCAGAGCGGCATGGCTTGCCTGTGCTCACCCCCGTCAGCCTCAAGGGGGCAGACGAACAGGCTGCCTTTGCCGCGCATGGCGCCGATGTGGCGGTAGTGGCGGCTTATGGCCTGATCCTGCCGGCCGCGATCCTGGCAGCCCCGGCAAAGGGCTGCCTCAACGTGCATGGCTCGCTGCTGCCACGCTGGCGCGGGGCAGCACCGGTGCAGCGGGCCATCCTGGCAGGCGATGTGCACACCGGCATCACCATCATGCAGATGGAGCGCGGACTCGATACCGGGCCTATGCTGGCGACGGTGGCCACGCCCGTGGCCGGCAAGACCGCCGGCGAACTCACCGCTGAACTGGCCACGCTGGGCGCAGACCTGATGGTGCGCGTGCTGGCCGATCTGGCCAGCTTTACGCCAGAGGTTCAGCCCGAAGCGGGCGTGACCTATGCCGCCAAGATCGACAAGGCGGAAAGCCGGCTCGATTTCGCCCAACCGGCCGAACAGGTGGAGCGCCAGGTGCGCGCTTTCGCCCCTGCCCCCGGTGCCTTTTTCGAACTGGATGGCGAACGCTATCGCGTGCTCGCTGCGCAGGTGGTGGCCGGTGAAGGCGCGCCCGGCACGGTGCTGGACGATGTGCTGACAATCGCCTGCGGACAAGGCGCCATTCGCCCGCTGACCGTGCAGCGCGCCGGCCGCCCAGCGATGGACACCGCCGCTCTCCTGCGCGGCCGCGCCATTCCGGCGGGCACGGTGCTCGCCTGATGCCGCGCTATGCTCTCACGCTGGAATTCGATGGCGGCCCGTTCATGGGGCTGCAGCGCCAGTCGCACGGCCCATCGGTGCAGCAAGCGGTGGAGGAAGCGGCGCAAAGCGTGGTGGGGCATCCCGTCATTCTGCATGCCGCCGGCCGCACCGATACCGGCGTTCACGCGCTTGGCATGCGCGCGCATATCGATGTGGCGCGGCCGTTCGATCCGTTCCGCCTGTCAGAGGCGCTCAACGCTCGGCTCAAGCCCGATCCGATCGCCGTGCTCGATTGCCGGATCGTGCCCGATGACTGGCATGCGCGCTTTTCCTGCCTTGGCCGCGCCTATGAGTATCGCATCGCCAACCGGCGCGCGCCGCTCACGCTAGATGCCGGCCGCGCCTGGCGCATCGCGCGGCCGCTGGATACGGCCGCGATGCACGAGGCAGCGCAGGAGCTGGTCGGCAACCACGATTTCACCACGTTCCGCTCGGTCCATTGCCAGGCGGCCAGCCCCGTCAAGACGCTCGACCGGCTCGACGTGCGCCGCGAAGGGGACATGGTGATCATCGAGACGGCGGCGCGCAGCTTCCTGCACCACCAGGTGCGATCGATGGTGGGGTGCCTGGGCCTGATCGGCCAGGGCCACTGGACGCGCGCTGATCTGGTGGCCGCGCTCCACGCCCGTGATCGCCAGAAGCTGGGCCACAATGCCCCGCCCGAAGGCCTCTATTTCGTGAAGGCGGTGTATCCCGGCGAGGATTGAGTTCGCACGCGGGGGGCTTCGACAAGCTCAGCCCGAACGGATTTCAACTTCGGCTGCATCCGTTCGCCCTGAGCTTGTCGAAGGGCGTCAAGCGCCCAGCATCACGCCTTGTGCGCGACGCTTTCTGGCAGGTCCTTGGCAAACACCCGCTGATAATATTCGGCCACCAGCACGCGCTCGGCCTCGTCACACTTGTTGAGGAACGAGAGGCGGAAGGCAAAGCCGACGTCGTTGAAGATCTGGCTGTTCTGCGCCCAGCTGATCACGGTACGCGGGCTCATCACCGTGGAAATGTCGCCAGCCATGAAGCCCTTGCGGGTCAGGTCGGCCACGCGGACCATCTGCGCGATCACCTGGGCATCCAGGCCTTGCACCTTCTTGGAAACCACGTCGATTTCGGTTTCCGCGGGCAGATAGTTGAGCGCGACGACCAGGTTCCAGCGGTCCATCTGGCCCTGGTTGATCGCCTGCGTGCCGTGATAGAGGCCCGAGGTATCGCCCAGGCCCACAGTATTGGCCGTGGCGAACAGGCGGAAGAACGGATTGGGGCGAATCACCCGGTTCTGGTCGAGCAGGGTCAGCTTGCCTTCGGTTTCCAGCACGCGCTGGATCACGAACATCACGTCGGGGCGGCCTGCATCGTATTCGTCGAACACCAGCGCGGTCGGGGTCTGCAGCGCCCAGGGCAGCAGGCCTTCGCGGAATTCGGTCACCTGCAGACCATCGCGCAGCACGATGGCGTCGCGGCCGATCAGGTCGATACGGCTGATGTGGGCATCGAGGTTGATGCGCACGCACGGCCACTTCAGGCGCGCGGCGACCTGCTCGATATGCGTCGATTTGCCGGTGCCGTGATAACCTTGCACCATGACGCGGCGGTTGTAGGCAAAGCCGGCCAGGATCGCGAGCGTGGTATCGGGATCGAAGACATAGTTGTCGTCGGTATCGGGCACGCGCTCGTCGGCGGCGGAAAAGGCCGGCACGGTCATGTCGATGTCGATGCCAAACACCTCGCGCACCGAAACCTGGGTATCGGGCGCGGGCAGGACGGTGGTGGTGCCAGCGTGGGCCACGAGATTGGAAGTGTCGCTCATCATTTACCTGACTATCCGCGCGGGCGCCGCGCTGCAACATGCTTTGGCATGCGCTTTTGGCCCGTCTTGCATTTGTGCCGGCCGAGCCCATGCGCAGTGGGCCTGGGCGGCCAAGCTGCTATGCTGCCGCCCATAACGCGCGAATCGAGAGAATGATGCGTGGGCCGCGATCGACCGGCCAACCCGCAGGAGGGATGCCAGCATGCCCCAAGGCCTGTTCGTGTGGTACGAGGTGACAACCGACGCCCCCGATGCGGTGCGCGCCTTTTACGAAGGCGTGATCGGGTGGCGGATCGCCGATCCCTCGCCCGGCCACGAAACCGCCGCGATCGATTATCGCCATATCTACCGTGCCGATGGCGCCGGACAGGGCGGCATGCTGGTCCTGCGCCCCGAGATGATCGCGGCCGGCGCGCGCCCATGGTGGGTGCCCTACCTGATGGTCGATAGCGTGCCGGACACGCTGGCCGCGATCACGGCCGATGGCGCGCGCGTGTGGATGCCTCCCACGACCATTGCCGAGGGCACCTTTGCCATGGTGGCAGACCCTTGGGGCGCGCCGTTCTACCTGATCGATCCAACCCCGCCGCCGGGGCAAGACACGCCGCCACCGCCGGTCTTTGCACTGGACATTACCCAGGCAGTAACCTGGAACGAGCTGTTCACCACCGATCTGCCCGGCGCGCGGACATTTTATGCGCGGCATTTCGGCTTTACCTATCCCGATGCCATGCCGATGGGCGCCTTTGGCGATTACCAGTTCATCGCCCATCCCCTGCAGGGCCGCGTCGGGGCGATGATGGCCCGCCCCAGCGCCGATGCGCCGCTGGGCTGGCGCACCTATTTCCGCGTGGCAGACGTGCGCGCGGCTGCCCAGGCGGTGCGGGATCTGGGCGGAACGCTGGAAGGCGATGTGCACGAAGTGCCTGGCGACGACCTGATGATCCAGGCCCGCGATCCTGCCGGCGCCTTTTTCGGGCTGGTCTCGCGCAAGGCCGCCGCCGGATGATCTGGGCCCTCCCTGGGCAAGGCTGTACAGCATGAATGACGCGAATCCGAAGGCGCATGCGGCGCCAATCGCCGGCCCCGCCGATCCCTTTGCCACCGGCGGATGCCGTTGCGGCACGGTACGCTATGCCCTCGCGCGGGCGCCCTATGTGGTCCACTGCTGCCATTGTCACGAGTGCCAGGTACTGAGCGGCAGCGCCTTTGCCATCAATGCCGTGGTGGAGACAGAGTGCCTCACGCTGTTGGCTGGCACAGTGGCACCGGTCGCCGTGCCGACGCACAGCGGGCGGGGGCAGACGATCATGCGCTGCACGGCGTGCCAGACAGCGGTATGGAGTCATTATGGCAGCCTGGGGCAAAAGGCGGCCTTCGTGCGCGCCGGCACGCTCGATTCGCCCGCGCTGTGCCCGCCAAACGTGCACATCTATGTGCGCACCCGGCTGCCATGGATCACGCTGCCTGATGGCATTCCCGCGTTCGACGGGTTTTACGCCGGCCGCGATGTGCCACAGATCTATGGTGCAGAAGGCGCCGCCCGGCTGGCCACGCTGCGCGCCCGCCCGGAATAGGCGGCTGGCAGCAAAGGATATTCTACGCCGCAGCGCGCAATACGGTTTTCACTAAGCAGTAATCCGTATGAGTCCCCGTCGATAGTTTGGTTAATCATGCGTTAGTCACGATCACGCATGCCCTGCCCTTGCGGTGCACCGCGATATCGCGGCGCACCAATTCGGGCAGAAACGCCAGCGGGCCGCGCCCATTGGCAATGGGGGCACAGCGCATGAACACGGCCACGCAGCAGGCCCGGCAGAGCGGGCGCTATGCCCTGCTCGATGAGATGCGCGGCATCGCGGCGCTGGCCGTATGCCTGTTTCACATTGGCACGCGGGCCACGGGCATCCAGTTGTTTCCCAACGGCTATCTTGCCGTCGATTTCTTTTTCATGCTCAGTGGCTTTGTCCTCGCTGAAGCCTATGAGGCGCGCCTGGTTGCCGATGCACCGGATCGTGCACCCGTGATGGACTGGGCCGGCTTTGCCCGGCGGCGGCTGGTGCGGATGGCGCCGGTGGCGGTGCTGGGCGCCGGGCTGGGTGGGCTCTATCTCGTCGCGCGTTGCCTGGTTTCCCCTGATCGGTCCGATCCGCTGGACCAGGTGCTGCTGGCCAATGCCCTCAATCTGCTGATCCTGCCAAAGCTGTGGCATGGCGCGGCGACGGGGTGGGAACTGTTCCCGGCCAATGGCCCGCTGTGGTCGCTGTTCTTCGAAATCCTCGCCAATCTCGCTTGGGCAGCATTCCTGGTACGGCGCAGCACGGCGCTGCTCGCGGCCGGCGTCGCGCTCGCGGGGTTGGCGCTGATTGCCTGCGCGCTGCGCCATGGCACACTCGATCTGGGCTGGCAGGCCAGTTCGCTGGACGGCGGTCTGGCCCGGGTCTGCTTCGGGTTCGGCTGCGGCCTGCTGCTCCACCGCTTGCGCCACGCGCTCCCGGTAATGAACCGGGCCGCCGCAACCTTGGCCGCGCTGGCGCTGGTCTATGCCCTGGCGCTGCCGGTGCAGCACCTGCCGTGGACGTTGTTCATGGCCATGGCCTTTCTGCCCTGCGTGCTGGTGGTGGCGGTGGCAGCCGGCAGCCATCGCGCCATGCCCGGCGGCACCTGGCTGGGCCGTATTTCCTATCCGCTTTATGGCATTCACGTGCCTCTGCTCGCCATCGTATCGGGCGCAGCCAAGCGCATGCTGCAGGGTGAGCCGCTGGGCGCCTGGGGCATTGCCCTGGTCCCGCCCCTGCTGCTCGCGGCCTGGCTGGTGCTCACCCGCATCGACGAGCCATGCCGCGCCGCGCTCTCGCAGTGGTTCGATGGCAAGGCGCGTTCGGCACGGCAAACGACAACCGTGCGCCAAGGCTCAACCTGGGGCTGATACAGGGAGGCGCCGCGCAGATTCAAACTTGCTCCAGATTGAACCGGTCTTGCCGCTGTTACCGCGTGAAAGCGCCAATATGAACGGGAAACACCGGCACGTTGCACCGCAATATCGCGTTATAACCAGGCAGGATCGGCAGCGATTCACACCTTGGCCGCCAGGGTGTTTGTGCAATTACCCATAAGACAAGTCAGGTCGCAATCATGACTTGCGTGGCCGAGGAACGCCTCTGTTCTTCCCGACCACACAGTATCCTCGCAAAATACTTGTGGATCAAATTTCCGCCCACACGGTGGAATGAAGGAGAATGAACATGGCAGTGATCAATGGCACCAGCGGCGATGACACCATCGCCGCGCCCAAGGGCAACAACATCATTAACGCCGGGGCTGGCGACGACGTTGTCACCGGCGGCTCGGGCAAGAACATCATCAGCGGCGGCGATGGCAACGACGTGCTCTACGGCGGCGGCGGCAACGACGCGATCTATGGTGGCGACGGCAACGACATTCTCAAGGGCGGCGGCGGCAAGGACGCGCTGACCGGCGGCGCGGGCGCAGACCAGTTCGTGTTCCGCTCGGGCGAAGGGTTTTCCTCGTTCGCGTTCACCGGCGGCCATGGCGTCAACAGCGTCTACCAGTGGGTGACGGTCGAAGATCTCAACTTTGCCGATCACGACGTGGTGCGCATCACCGGGTTCGACAGCATCTTCAACGCCATCGGCCTCACCGTGAAGGGCACCGGCTCTGCCTATATCGATTCGCAGGACGACGTGAACAAGCTGGCCGCCTACCTCAAGGCGCATCCCGATGCGGGCACCTATTTCGTCAACACCAGCGGGTTCGACGGCACCACGTTCGTCCTCAACGATGGGCTCGGCCATCAGCAGGCCCTCACGCTCAGCCACATCATCGCCGACGATACCGTCGCGATCTGATCGCCCCGCGCTGGGGCATACCGCCCCGGCTGCGTGTCACCCTTGCGCCCTGCCATGGCTTGCCACGGCAGGGCGTTTTTTCTGGCAAGCGGGCCACTTGGCGCGCTATCCCTGCGGCTTGGGCCGCCACCTTGGCGTGCCGAACATGGGGACCAAAAGCGATGAGCGTGTTCGACAGCATCCTGGGCCAGGTAAGCAGCGCGGTGGACGTGAAGAACCTGGCGGCAAAGCTGGGCATCGATCCCGCTCAGGCCGAAACCGCCATCGCCGCCTTGGCCGCGGGCCATCAGGCCAAGGGCGACACCATCGAAACCGCAGCTGCCAATACCGGACTTGATGCTGGCCTGCTGCAGCAGATCGTCGGCCACATCGGCGGCGAAGGCGCACTGTCACAATTCGCCACGATCCTGGGTGATCATCCCGATGCGCTGGGCCAGGTCAGCAAGTTCCTCGACAAGGATGGTGACGGCAACCCGCTCAACGACATCGCCGGCCTGGCCAAGGGACTGTTCAGCTAAATCCCATGATGGATACTGTTCTTTCCCTGCTGGTGCTTGCCACCGTGGCGCTCGTCGGTGGCGCAGTGTTTTTCTGGCGCCGTGGCGAGCGCAAGCGGCCAGCCCTGATGCTCGGCATGGCATTCCTGATCGCGGCCGATCTCGCCGTCTGGCTTACCCCGGTCGCCGGCGGCCCGTCGCTGATCGAAGTGGCTCACCAGGCACCGGATTGACGACAATCCCGCCCTGCGTCGGCTAACCTTTATGTGTTCCCGCCAAGATTGAAGCCTTTGCGGTGTGTTATTCGTTCAATCCCAAAGATTTTCTTTTGCACAAAGCGCAACTTGGGCCAGTGTCCCGAAACTGATTTTGGGGGCACAGTACAAAGATGCGATTGCTGTTTCGGTCACGTTCCAAACCGCAACCCAGCCATTCGATTCGCGATTACCAAAGAGTGGTGCGAAAGAAGCTGAAGGCCATGCCACAAGAGCGCTCCCTTGCTCTTGCCCAGGCCATCGGCGCAGAAACGATGGAAAATTTCGTCGCACAGGGCGATGGCCATGTCGCGGTGTTGCGCCATTACGGCCTGCGTGACGGCATGGCCATTTATGATCTGGGCTGTGGCTGCGGGCGAACCGCCCAAGCACTGCAACGCTCTGGATGGCAGGGCGACTATACCGGCGCCGATGTCGTTCCCGAGCTTTTGCAGGAGTTGCAAAGGCAGTGCCCCACCTATCAGGCCATCATCAATTACAAGCCAACGATCGTGGCGCCGGATTCATCGTTGGACATGACTTTCAACTGGTCGGTCTTCACACATCTTTATCCAACCGAATCATATCTTTATATCGAAGATAGCTTTCGTGCGCTCAAACCTGGCGGCAAACTGGTGTTTTCATTCCTGGAATTGGCCGAACCGGCCCATGACCGGATCTGGAATGCCTGCGTGGATCGCGTGCGCCGTGGGGAACGCGCGGAACAACTGGATTGCTTTTTGCACCGGGACTGGATCGCCCGTTTCGCCAAAGACGTGGGTTTTCTCCCGCCTGTTTTCACCAGCGGCTTGGACGACAGCAACCACCCTGCTTTCTGGCAGGCGCTGGCCATGCTGGAAAAGCCGGCCTGAGCGCGTTTTCACAGCCAGCTACTAGCGAAACGCGGCCGATTGCCGCAGGTGATCATAGGCCGCCACCACGCGCTGCAGCTTATCTTCCAGGCTGCGATCGCCGCCATTGCGATCGGGGTGATAGCGCCGCACCAGATCGGCGTAGCGGCGGCGCAGGGTGTGGCGGTCGGCGTCAAAGCCCAGGCCCAGCGCTTCGTAGGCGGTGCGGTCTTCCGGGGTCAGGCCGCGCCGGGCCGCTTCCTGGGCGGCCTGGTGATCCATCTTGCGGGCGCGGGCACGCTGGGCAATGGCTTCGAGCGGATCGGCAAAATCGCCCCAGCGCGGCGCCTGATCGATGCCGGCGTCGGGACGGAACGCGCGGGTGTGGGTATCCCATCCGGCCAGCGGCGATTGCGCGGCCATGATTTCATCGGCACTCATGCCTTCAAAGAAATCATAGCCGGCGTTGAACGCGCGAATGTGGTCGAGGCAGAACCAGCGGTAATCGCCAGGCCCGTCAAACCCGGACGGGCGCACGCCGGGCGCACGGAATTCCCCCGGCGCATCGCACCCCGGGGCACTGCACTGGCGCCCGGTATCCGTGACGCGGCCATGGAACTTGTCATGCTTCACGCCATTGCACATGGTGCGTGCCAACCCGAAAGGAAAGAGATGACCGGCCCGATCGCCCAGGAAATTGAACGTAAACTTGTGGACGCGCTTGCCCCCACGCAGTTGGAGGTCATCAACGATTCGGCCAGCCACAGCGGCCATATGGGTGATGATGGCACCGGCGAATCGCACTTCACGGTGGAGATCGAAAGCGCCGCCTTTGCCGGCCTGTCGCGCCTGCAACGCCAGCGCTTGGTCAACCAGGCACTGGGCGATCTGCCGGGGCAGCGGGTTCACGCCCTGGCGATTCGCGCCCGCGCGCCGGGCGAATGAGCGAGCAGGCCAAG
Source organism: Novosphingobium sp. B-7 (assembly GCF_000410615.1). Classification (NCBI taxonomy): domain Bacteria; kingdom Pseudomonadati; phylum Pseudomonadota; class Alphaproteobacteria; order Sphingomonadales; family Sphingomonadaceae; genus Novosphingobium; species Novosphingobium sp. B-7. Next base: position 20,438 of record NZ_KE148381.1, read on the forward strand.
CAGGAAGCCGAGGCGATTGCCGAGGCTGGCAAGCCCGCCCCCAAGGCCGAGACCGATGGGGTGCCGGCGCCAGCCACGCTCTTGCGCAATCACGAGGGCGGACACGCCCCGGTCAGCTATCTCGAGCTGTTTTTCGACCTGGTCTATGTCTTTGCGGTAACGCAGCTTTCCCATCATGTGCTGCACCATATGGGCACGGCTGGCCTGGCAGAGGCACTGGTCCTGTTCCTGGCAGTATGGTGGGCCTGGATGTTCACCGCCTGGGCCGCCAACTGGACCAATCCCGAAAGGGGCCCGGTGCGGATCATGCTGCTGCTGTCGATGCTGGCCAGCCTGGGGCTGGCCGTGGCCATGCCGCGCGCATTCGACGCTGGCGGCGGTGGCGATGCCATGCTGTTTGCCGCGTGCTATTGCCTGGTGCAGATCGGGCGCAGCGGGTTTGTCGCATGGGCCATGGCCAAGAGCCGGCAGGAACATTGGCGTGGCAGCGGCGCGCGCAACATGATCCGCATCACCTTGTGGTTCGTCGCCTCGGCCCCATTATGGCTGGCCGGCGCGCTGGTCGATGCCCCGCTGGTGCGGCTGGGGCTGTGGGCGCTGGCGCTCACGGTCGATTACGGCGGACCGTTCATGGGCTTTGCCGTGCCCGGCATGGGCCGATCGCAGCCGGAAGACTGGGACATTTCCGGCAGCCACCTGGCCGAACGTTGCGCGTTGTTCATCATCATCGCGCTGGGCGAAGGCGTGGTGGTAACGGGCACCAGCTTTGCGCAGGAAACCGCCGACCTTGCCCGCAGCCTGGCCTTCGTGCTGGCCTTTGCCGGGTCTGCGTTGATGTGGTGGATCTATTTCGATCTGGGTGCCGAACGCGGCGCGCGGCACATTGCCCAGCATGCGCAGCCCGGCCGCGTGGCGCGCAGCGTCTATACCTATCTGCACATGCCGATCGTGGGCGGGATCGTGATCACCGCCGTGGCCGATGCCCTGCTGCTCGATGCGCCGCTGGCCGCGGCCAAGCTGCCGCTGGTTGCCACCCAGGCCGGGGGGCTGCTGGTGTTCCTGGCCGGCACCGGGCTGTTCAAGCGGCCATCCAGCCCGCACGGCAATTTTCCGCTGTCGCACTGGGTGGGCGGTGGCCTGCTGGTCGTGCTGGCGGCACTGACCCTGGCCTTTCCCCTGCCCGCGCCGGTGTTCGTGGGCGCCACGGTCTTGGCGCTGCTGGTGGTGGCGGTATGGGAATGGGCATCATACCATCACCACGGCAGCGCCCTGGCCGAGGATCAGGGCTGAAGCCATTCCACCCAGGCGCCATGGGCGTGGGCGGCGGCCAGACACACCGGCGCGCCGCCATCGGGCCACAGCCGCACGGTCAATTCATGGCGGAACGTGGCACGATCGGTTTCCAGTGACAGCCAGGCCAGGCGCTGCCCCGGCGTGGCGCGCTGGCCGGCTGCTTCGATCCCGGCGGCAATGCGCGCTTGCGTGGCGGGCGGCAGATATTGCCAGACGATGGAATGATAGATCACTCGCGTGCTGTCTTGCGGCTGCGGCGCGGCCAGCACGGCATCGACATAGTCGGCCGCATCCATCGCCACCAGATCGGGCCGCCGTGCCTGCGCCAGGGCAATTGCCGCGTCCAGCCGCGCAATGCGCTCGGTCATCTCGGCCCAGACATAGCTCTTGAGCCGCAGCGCCTGCTCGGGATCGGCCAGATCGATCGGCGCGCGATCGCATCCGGCGATCGCCAGTACCTCGACCGGAACTTGCGGCGGCCGCCCGGTGCCGCGCCATTCGGGCGCGAGATGCAACGGCGAATCAGCCGGGCCGGCCTGCGTGCCACCCAGATCGAAGGCAAAGCGATCCATCATCGTGTTGACGCCGGCGCTCGCGCCCAACTCATGCAGCACGAAGCGCGGACCCACCCGTGCCGAGAGCCACAGCAGCCCGGCCATGATCGAGGCCGAACGCCCCGCTTCGTTGGTCTGGGGTGGCCCGTCGAGCCAGGGCAGCAGGCGGGTGGCAAAGCGATCCACCAGATCGCCGACCAGCGCATCGATCATGGCCTGGTCGGTCAATTCCCCGCGATAGACCGCGGCGAGCCGCATGTCGGCACCGGTCAGCACCAGGTTGTGCAGCCCACCGGCCAGGCGCAGCGGCAGCGCGTCTTCCAAGGGCTTGCCCGGCCAGGCCGCCATGCGCGCGCCAACCGCACCGCCCGATGCCAACAAGGGCAATTGGGCCCGCACCACCCGTCCCGTGGCCGGGGCGCCATTGGCCGCAGCGTGGTCTGCCTGCCAGGCGATGGCCTGTTCGACAGAAGCGATATCCATGATCGACGCCATGAGGTTGCCCTTTTCCCGCGCTTGCCATAGGGGCGAAAGCGTCATGACCACCGCCACCCCGCTCGTTTTCGCCCTGCCCAAGGGCCGCATTCTCGATGAAGCGCTGCCCTTGCTCGAACAGGCAGGCGTGGTGCCCGAGGCCGCGTTCTTCGACAAGTCCTCGCGCGCATTGTCTTTTGCCACCAGCCGGGCCGATGTCACGCTGATCCGCGTGCGCGCGTTCGACGTTGCCACGTTCGTCGCCCATGGCGCCGCGCAGGCCGGCATCGTGGGATCCGACGTGATCGACGAGTTCGACTATGCTGATCTCTACGCGCCGGTTGACCTCGATATCGGGCATTGCCGCCTGTCAGTGGCAGAGCCGGTCGGCGGCCTGGGCCAGGGCGATTGGCAGCGCGAAAGCCATGCCCGCGTCGCCACCAAGTATCCCAACCTCACTCGCCGCCATTTCGAAAAAATGGGCGTGCAGGCCGAAGTGGTGAAGCTCAATGGCGCAATGGAACTGGCGCCATCGCTGGGCCTGGCCAGCCGCATCGTCGATCTGGTCTCCTCGGGCCGCACGCTCAAGGAAAACGGCCTGGTCGAAACCAGCCAGATCATGCAGATTTCGGCGCGGCTGATCGTCAACCGCGCTGCGCTCAAGACCGACAGCGCCCGCCTGGGCGCGTTGGTCGATGCGTTCCGCACGCAAGTTGCCGCACGAAAGGCCGCCGCCTGATGCTTCGCCTCAAGACGACCGATGCCGATTTCGCCACGCGCTTTGCCCGGCTGGTAAAAGACCGCCGCGAGAGCGACGAGAACGTCAGCCGCGATGTGCAGACGATCATCGAGGACGTGCGCCTGCGCGGCGATGAAGCCGTGGCCGAATATACCCAGCGCTTCGATGGCCACCTGCCGCAGGGCGATGGCTGGCGTATCGATGCCGCCACCTGCCGCGAGGCGTTCGATGCCTTGGCGCCCGATCTGCGCGCCGCGCTGGAACTGGCCGCACAGCGCATCCGCACCTATCACGAGGCACAACTTCCGCAGGACCGCGACTATACCGACGCGGCCGGTGTGCGCCTGGGCGCCAAGTGGCGCGCGGTGGATGGGGCCGGGCTCTATGTGCCGGGTGGCCGCGCCGCCTATCCCTCGTCGCTGCTGATGAATGCCATCCCCGCCAAGGTGGCGGGCGTTGGCCGGCTGGTTGTCACCACGCCCACGCCCAAGGGTGAGATCAACCCGTTGGTGCTGGCCGCCGCGCACTTGGCCGGGGTGGACGAAGTGTGGCGCGTGGGCGGGGCGCAGGCCGTGGCCGCGCTGGCCTATGGCACCAAGACAATGCGCCCGGTGGACGTGATCACCGGCCCGGGCAATGCCTGGGTGGCCGAAGCCAAGCGCCAGCTTTACGGCGTGGTCGGGATCGACATGGTGGCCGGGCCATCGGAGATCCTGGTGATTGCCGATGCCAAGAACGATCCGCAGTGGATCGCTGCCGACCTGCTGAGCCAGGCCGAACACGATCCGGCCGCGCAGGCGATCCTGATCACCGACGATGCCGCCTTTGCCGATCAGGTGGTCGACATGGTCGGCGTGGAAATCGCCCTGCTGCCCACTGCCCGCGTGGCCAAGGCCAGCTGGGAAACCCACGGCACGGTGATCGTGGTGGAATCGCTGGACGAGGCCCCCGCCCTCGCCAATGCCCTGGCGGCCGAGCATGTGGAGATCGCCACTGACGATCCCGATGCCCTGTTTGCCCAGATTCGCCATGCCGGCTCGGTGTTCCTGGGCCGCATGACGCCCGAGGCGATTGGCGACTATGTCGCTGGCCCCAACCACGTGCTGCCTACTGGGCGCCGTGCGCGCTTTTCCTCGGGGCTTTCCGTGCTCGACTTCATGAAGCGTACCAGCTTCATTGCCGTGAGCGATGCTTCCATTGGCGCAGTTGGCCCGGCGGCCATTGCGCTTGCCGATGCGGAAGGGCTTGCCGCCCACGCCCGCTCGATCGAACTGAGATTGGGAATATGACGAATAGCAAGGGCCAGGCCCGCTCTGCCGCGCGGCTTGCCGCTGTCCAGGCACTGTACCAGGTGGATATGGAAGGCACCGAGCTGCGCTTCCTGCTCGACGAGTTCCACCAGCACCGGCTGGGCGCGGAAATCGAAGACGTGGAATATGCCGCGGCTGACGTCGAATTCTTCGATGACGTGGTCAAGGGCGTGATCGCCCGCCGCGAGGAAGTCGATGGGCTGATCCAGAGCCGCCTGGCCCAGGGCTGGTCGCTGGCCCGCCTCGACAAGACCATGCTGCAGATCCTGCGCTGCGGCACCTATGAATTGCTGGCCCGCACCGACATTGCCGTGGGCACGGTGATCAGCGAATACCTCGACGTGGCCCACGCCTTTTTCGACGCGCGCGAGGCCAAGTTTGCCAATGGCGTACTCGACGCCGTGGCCAAGGACGTGCGCAAATAATACGCCCGTCCCCTCCCCATCGCCGATGGGGAGGGGGTGCAGGGCAATTTACAACCGCTCTGCGTGCCAGCGCAGGTGATCGTCCATGAACGTGGAAATGAAGTTGTAGCTGTGGTCATAGCCCGGCTGCAGCCGCAGCGTGAGGTCAACGCCCGCCGCTTCGCACGCCGTGGCGAACAGGTCGGGCCGCAATTGCTCGGCCAGGAAGCCATCGGCATCGCCCTGGTCGATCAGGATGGCCCCCGCCGGGCGCTTGCCGTCTTCGACCAGCGCGGTGGCATCATGCGCGCGCCATGCGGCACGATCGTCACCCAGATAGCCGCCCAGCGCCTTGTGGCCCCAGGGCACCTGCCCCGGCGCCACGATCGGCGCGAAGGCCGAAAGCGACTTGAACGTTTCGGGATAGGTCAGCCCCAGCGTCAGCGCACCATGACCGCCCATCGAGTGGCCGGTGATGCCCATCCGCGCGATATCAACCGGGAAATGCGCGGCAAGCAGGGCCGGCAATTCCTGCGAGACATAGTCCCACATGCGGTAATGCGCGGCGTAAGGCTCTTGCGTGGCGTTGACGTAAAAGCCCGCGCCCAGGCCAAAGTCGTAGGCACCGGCGGGATCGTCAGCTACGTCCTCGCCCCGCGGCGAGGTATCGGGCGCCACGAAGATCAGCCCGAGTTCGGCGCAGAGGCGGCGATATTCGCCCTTGTCCGTCACGTTGGCGTGGGTGCAGGTCAGGCCCGAAAGATAGAGCAGCACCGGCAGCTTCGCCCCAGCCTGCGCCTGGGGCGGCACGAACACCGAAAAGGTCATCGGCGTGGCCGTGGCGGCCGAGGCGTGCTTGTACACGCCCAGCACGCCACCATGGGCCTTGGTGGTGGAAACCGTTTCCAGCGTCATTGCACCACGCCATAGTTGTGCAGCGCGCAGATCTTGTGGCCATCGGGATCGCGCAGATAGGCCAGATAATAGGGGCTGCCCTTGCGCACGCCCGGCGGGTCTTCGCAGGCGCTGCCACCATGGGCGATGCCGGCGGCATGCCAGGCGTCGGCCTGTTCCGGAGTCATGGCAAAGCCCACGGTAAAGCCGTTGGCGCACGTCGCCGGCTCGCCGTCGATCGGCTTGGTCAGGATGAAGATGCCGCCGTTGTGCACATAGATCAGCCGCCCCTTGGGATCGACGATGCCCTGGGGCCCACCGAACGTGGCGAAGGTGGCATCGTAAAAGGTCTTGGCACGGTCGATATCGTTCGTGCCGATCATCAGGTGGCTGAACATGGGCGTCTCTTCTCCCGGTGCAGCGCCCCATGCGCCGCCTCGCGCGGGGTGTGCCCGGCCCGGCCCCTGCCGGTCAAGTGCCCGCGTGGGGTGATCGCCGCACGGCTTGGGCCTGGCCCACGGCAGCACGCAATTCCTTGAGGCCATAGGGCTTGTTGATCACCGGCACGCCGGGCCAGCGTTCGTTGCCAATGCCTTCGCCATAGCCGGTGGCAAAGGCAAAGGGCACACCCAGTTCGGTCAGCCGATCGGCGATCGGCGCGCTGGTATCCACACCCAGGTTGAAGTCCAGCAGGGCAAAGGCAAACTCGTTCCGCTCCAGCAGGCGCAGCGCATCGCGCACGGTCGGCGCGGTGCTGACCGCCGCCGCGCCCAGTTCGCGCAGCGCGTCTTCGCCATCGAGCGCGATGATCATGCTGTCTTCCACCAGCAGCACGTTGCAATCGTCCAGCGGCGTGGTCGCCCCGCCCAGGCTGATCGGCGTGGGACCGCTGTGCCGCGCCGCCGTTACCCCCGCCACACAGTGTTCAGGCAGGGTGAAGCGGGCATGCACGCCCGGTTCCAGATAGGCGATGTTGGCCGTGCCACCCAGGTCATAGGGGATCGAGCGTTCGATGATCGTGCTGCCAAACCCACGCCGGGTGGGTGGCGCCACCGGCGGGCCATCGCGTTCCTGCCAATCGAGCACCAGCCCGCCGCTGCCGTCACGCTCCCACGAAATGTGCACCGTACCCTGCCCAGCGAGCGCGCCATACTTCACGGCATTGGTCATCAATTCGTGGATGACCAGGGCAATCGTGACGTAGGCGGTGGGATAAAGCAGCACGTTCTCGCCCTGCGCCACCACGCGTTCGGATTGCGCGCGCAAATAGGCGCCGGCTTCCACTTCTACCAGGTCAGCCAGCCGCGCCGGCCCCCAGCGATCGGCGGTGATCTGGTCATGCGCGCGGGCGAGCGAGCGGATGCGATCATCGAGCGTGACGATAAAGCCCGCCACATCGGCGGCGCCATCGCGGGTCTGCGCGATCAGGCCACGGATCAGCGAGAGGATATTGCGCACGCGGTGATTGAGTTCGGCAATCAGCAGTTCCTGCCGTTCCGATGCGCGGGCGCGCTCCACCCCGGCGGTTTCCGCCAGGCGCACCAGCACTTCCAGCATGCCCACGCGCAGCGCTTCGGCCACGCGGCGCTCGGCCGGAGTAAACGGCTGGCACGTGCCCTTTACCAGTTGCGCCCAGGCCTCGAAACTCTTGCGCGGGGTCAGGCGCGGGCCGTTGGGGCCGTGCACCATTTCCTTTTCAGGCTTGCCGCCCCAGCGCACCTCGCGCAGGCGTTCTGCCCGGAACAGCACGATATAGTCACGCGGCTCGCGCGACAGCGGAATCGCCAGCATGCCGGCCGCCACATCGGCGTGATCGGCCGCGGCTGGCAGCAGCTTGGAAATCGTCTCGGTGGCAAAGACCTGCCCGGAAGAGACCCGGTTGAGCAGGCGCACGATGCTGTCGAACTGGTCGTCATTGGGAGTCAGCCCCACCAGCGAGGTCTGCCCGCGCACATGCACGCCGATGCCATCGGCGGGAATGGCATCGCCGATCACGTCGGCCAGCCACTGCGGATTGTCGAGCAGGTCATTGTCCTGCGCCACGGTGGCCAGCAAGCGATCGGTAACGGCGCGACCGCGCGCCTCATACTCGCGAGCCTGGGCGTTTTCCCGCGCGTCGAGCATGAGCGAGAACATCTGGCCAAACAGTTCGGCCGCGCTGCGTGCGGCCATGCTGGGCAGGCGCGGGGAATAGTGATGGCACGCAAACAGCCCCCACAGCTTGCCGCCCACCACGATCGAGATCGACAGCGACGCGCATACGCCCATGTTGTGCAGGTATTCGATGTGGATTGGCGACACTGCGCGCAGCACGGACAACGACTGGTCCAACAGCAGCCCATCGGGATCGCGCTGCGGCACCAGGGGCACCGGTGTAGACCCAACGTCAGCGATCACGCGAAAGGTATTGCGCAGATAGAGCTGGCGCGCCTGGGCCGGAATATCGCTGGCGGGATAGTGCAGCCCCAGGAAGCTGTCGATGCCATGCCGCGCGGATTCAGCGACGACCTCGCCCGATTCCTGCGCATCGAAGCGATAGACCATGACCCGGTCAAACCCGGTGATCGCCCGCACCTGGCGCGCGCCTTCCCGCAGGAACGCGGGTAGGCCTTCCACCTGTTGCAGCCGGCCGATCATGCTGCGCACCACCGAGGTCGCCTCGATCGGCTCCAGCGCTGCCGGCTCGGCCTCGATCACGATCTCGCGGCCGGCGAAATGCAGCGCCACGTCGAACGGCGGCTGCCCAGCCAGCAATGGCAGGGCAAAAATCCGCTCTACCGCATCGGCGCCACGCAGCGTGGTCAGCCGGTTGCGGATGGTGTGGATTGCCTCGCGGTCTAGCAGATGGGTAAGCGGCTGGCCCAGCACGTCGTGCGCGGCCATGCCGGTGAACTGTTCGATGTTTTCGGAAACACGCGCAACCATCCAATCGGGCGTGATGGCGACGAGAAATCCAAAGGGCTGAATGATGCCCAGGATATGGATCGGCTCGCGATCGCAATTGCTGAGATCTACAGCAAAGGCTTCCGCCTGCTCGGCAGGAACCTGGCCGTTCGATTCAGTATGGTGGGTCATCCGTAGCGCAGATAACGCACCATGGGAAAAAAGGTGCCGAAAATATTCGGCACCTTTTGCAATTTATGACGGAATGCCCGGCACCGGCTGTGCCGCGATCGCCGGCGCCTCGAAACTGGCCATCGGCCAGGCGCAATAATCCGCGGCGTAATAGGCGCTGGGGCGGTGGTTGCCACTGTCACCCAGCCCGCCGAACGGCATGTTGGCCGCAGCGCCCGTGGTCGGGCGATTCCAGTTGACCACGCCGGCACGCACCATCAGGCGGAACTCGTCCCACAACGCGGGATCGGCCGAGACCAGCCCGGCCGACAGGCCGAACGCGGTGTCGTTGGCACTGGCCAGCGCGGCGGCGAAATCGGCCACGCGCCGCACGCTCAACACCGGGGCAAAAACCTCACGATCGGGCACGGCCAGGCCGGTCACATCGAGGATCACCGGTGCAAAGAATGCCTCGCGCCGTCCTTCCTGCACGGCTTCGGCGAGGATCGGCCGGGCACCGGCGGAGACCAAGTCTGCCACGGCCGCCCGCGCGGCGCGGGCCTGGGCATCGCCCACCAGCGGGCCCATGAAAGCCTCGCCCGGCTCGTCCCATGCCGCGATCGGCAGGCGCTGCGCCAGGTCGACCAGCGCCGCGATCACTGCGTCACCCCATGCCCCCTCGGGCAGGATCAGACGCCGTGCGCACGAGCAGCGCTGCCCGCTGGTCACGAAGGCCGAATGGACGATGAGGCTGGCCACCGCCGCCGGATCGCCATCCCAGGCCACCAGCGGATTGTTGCCGCCCAGTTCCAGCGCCAGGATCACATCGGGGCGATCGGCAAACTGGCGGCGGAAGATCTGCCCGGCGGCGGCAGAGCCGGTGAACAGCAGCCCATCGATCCGCCCCTTGAGCAGCGCCTCACCAGTTTCGCGCCCACCCTGCACGATATTGAGCACGCCATCGGGCAGCCCGGCTTCGCGCCACAGGCCCACCATGGCAGCGCCGGTGGCCGGAGTCAGTTCCGAAGGCTTGAACACCACGGTATTGCCCGCCAGCAGCGCGGGCACGATGTGCCCGTTGGGCAGGTGGCCGGGGAAATTGTAGGGACCAAGCACGGCCATCACGCCGTGCGGACGATGGCGCAGGGTGGCGCTGCCGAACGGCATATCGGCGCTGCGCGAACCAGTGCGTTCGGCTTGCGCCGCGATCGACACCGCCACTTTGCCGGCCATGGAGGCCTGCTCGGCGCGCGTTTCCCACAGCAGCTTGCCGGTTTCGGCGGAAATCAGCTCGGCCAGCGCCGGGCTGGCCTTGACCAGCGTGGCATAACGCTCGGCAATCGCCACGCGCTCTTCGAGCGGGGTACGTGCCCAGGCCGGGAACGCGGCACGGGCCTTGGCCAGCGCAGCAGCGCAGGCCGCCTCGTCTGCCACTTCGCCTTCCCACACCACGCGGCCATGGGCCGGATCGAACGACTGGAGCCTTTGGGTCACGGCAATCAACTCACGATCAGAGGGTCACCCGGGCGAATGCCCAGGGCGGCCAGGGTTGCTTCGGGAACGACCAGGGCATCATCGGTGATGCGGGCCGGAGTCAGCGTGGCGCGGAACGTGGCAAGGCCGGGCACCGCCACCAGATGCAGCCGCTCGTCGGCCGCCGGTTCCACCACGCCGGCCGCTGCCGGCAGGGTCTGCGCATTGCGCACGGTGCGGATCTGGTCGCGCGGCGCCGTCACGGTGGGGCCACCATCGAAAATGTCGATCAGGCCCGAACGGGTAAAGCCTTCGTCTTCCAGCATCGCCAGCGCGCGCGCGCCGTGGCGATGAACCTTGGCGATTGCCTCGCGCGCGGCGGGATCGACCAGTTCGAGGTAGATCGGGTGGCGCGGCGCCAGATCAAGGATGAACTGCCCGTCGGTCGCGGTGATCATGCGATCGGCATCCTCGAACGGCAGGCGAAAGAACTTGGCGGCGATGCCGTGCCAGAACGGGCTTTCATCGCGCTCGTCGAACCAGCCGCGCAGTTCGGCCATGATCGTGGCGGCAAACAGATCACGGTTGGCACCGATCAGCGCATAGCGCGCCCGGGCCAACAGCGATCCCGCCCCGCCCTGCCGCTTGCGCGGGCGCAGGAACAGCGATCCCACTTCCGACGATCCGGTGCATTCGTTGACCAGCACCAGCGCCTGGTGATCGAACCGCGTGCCGGTTGCCGACGAATACTGCGCCAGGGTCATCACCCGGAATGAAAAGTGCGGCCGGTCGAGCCCTACCGCGCCCTTGATCCCGGCCACGCCCTCGATCACGCCGGTTTCGGTGTCTTCGAGCATCAGCGTGTACCAGGCGTGCTGCGGCGACACTTCCCGCGCAAAGCTTTGCGCGGAAAGCGCCAGCCGCTCGGCCAGCACGGCGCGGTCTTCGGGCAGGCTGGTAAAGCCCTTGCCCGAAAGGAACGCCAGATCGAGCAGCGCATCGATATCGGCCGGCCCGGCCGGCCGCACCACCAGCATCAGGCGGCCACCGCGCTGGCAGCGTCGACCTGGCCCCAGCCGCGTGCACGCGCATCAGCCAGCGTGGCATCGAGGCGGGACAGCGCCTCGTCCACTTCCTCTGCCGTGATCAACAGCGAAGGCAGCATGCGCACGCAGTTTTCGCCGCCGCCGGCCACCAGCAGGCCGTGCTCGCGGGCCAGGGCCATGACCTCGCGGTTGTTGGCATGGAGCTTGAGGCCCATGAGCAGGCCCTTGCCGCGCGTTTCCACGATCTGATCGGGATAGCGCGCCGCCAAGGCGGCAAAGCCGGAATAGAAGCGATCTGACATCGCGCCAACATGCGCCAGGGCAGCGTCCTGCGCAATCACGTCGAACACGGCCAGGCCCACGGCCATGGCCAGCGGATTGCCGCCAAACGTGGTGCCATGCACGCCGGTGACCATGCCGCTCGCCGCCTCTGCGCTGGCCAGGCAGGCGCCGATCGGGAAACCGCCGCCCAGCGCCTTGGCAATCGCCATGATGTCGGGCTCGGCGCCGGGAAACCACTGGTGGGCAAACAGCTTGCCGGTACGGCCCATGCCGCTTTGCACTTCATCGTGGATCAGCAGCACGCCGTGCTCACGCGTCAGGCGGCGCAGTTCCAACAGGAATTCGCCCGACAGCGCGCGGGCACCGCCCTCGCCCTGCACCGGCTCCACGATCACGGCCGCCGTGGTGGGGCGGGCAATCGCTTCGGCGAGCGCGGGCAGGTCATCCACCGACATCTGGTGGAAGCCGGGCAGGCGCGGGCCGAACCCTTCGAGATAGGTGGGATTGCCCGAGGCGTTGATCGCCGCATAGGTGCGCCCGTGGAACGACCCGGCAAAGCCGATCACGTCGATCCGCTCGGGATTGCCCTTGGCAAAGTGATAGCGACGCGCGGTCTTGAGCGCGGCTTCAACAGCCTCGGTGCCGGAATTGGCGAAATAGACCAGATCGGCAAAGGTGGCGCCGGTCAGCTTTTCCGCCAGCTCTTCCTGGCCGGGAATGCGGAAGATGTTGGAAACATGCCACAGCTTGTGCGCCTGCGCGGTGAGCGCGGCGACCAGCCCGGGATGGGCATGACCCAGGCTGCACGTGGCGATCCCCGCCACGCAATCGAGGAAGCGGCGGCCGTCGCGCGCTTCCAGCCACACACCTTCACCACGTTCCACTTCGATCTGGGCACGGGCATAAAGCGGCATCAGGGCTTGAGACATGACGATTTCTCCCCGCAATCGAGATGCGGAACTGGTGTTGTTGTTATGAATGAACCGCCCCCGCGCCATGGCACGGGGTAAACTCTCAGGCGGCGGCCGTCATCTTGAAGATGCCGGTGGCATTGCCGCTGTCAAAGGTAAGGTCGAGCTTGCCCGTAGCCGGATCGGCCCGGCGCGTGATGAACTCGAAGAACGAGCCCGGCACGGTCTGCGCCGTCAGCGTGCCATCCTCGGCCCGGAAGGAACGCTTGACCTGGGCCGCGCGCAGCGCGGTCTGCCGCACCCGGCCCGAGGCGGAAACCTCCACCTTGTCCTTGATGCTGCGGCCTGCCACGCGCTCGCCCTGCGCGGTTGCCTCCACATCAGCGACGCGATCGGTCACGTGGTTGAAAGCGTTGCCTTCGGTGGCGATCCAGGCGGCCTCGGCGCTTTCGGCGCGCAGGATCTCATAGTCGCTTTCGAACGGCACCGGGTGCTGGCGATCGAACAGCCCCATCACGACCTTGAGGGCGGCCACGGCATCGTCCTGCGGCACGCTGCCACCGGCGGCAAAGCGCGACAGCACCTGCGCCGTGGCGGCATCGAGGCGATCGAGCGCCGGGCCGAACACGCGCACGGCCGCCTTCGCAAAAGCGGGCGAGAACTGATCGACGTGCAATTCGCTGACAAAGAACTGCGGCATGGTTTCGGGCAGCTTGGCATGGCACCACACATGGCCGGTCATCTTGAGACGCGGCAGCGGATAGATGCCCACTTCGATATAGCCGAGCGGTTCAAGCACGCGGCGGAACGCTTCCACGCCCTGCGGCATGGCGCAGCGCGCGCCCTGCGGCAGCAGCACCGTGCGCAGCGCGCCGTGGTCAAGCACGATGCGGCGGCCCTGGGCCACGCATTCGTCCACGTATTCGGCGCCTTCGGGCACGCGCTTCAAAAGATCGGCAAAGAGCACGAGATTGAGCGCCTCGGCAAAACGCAAGGCATCGACACCGTTGACCGGGGCATGACCGCCGGTGGGCACCATCGGGGCAGCCAGCGCACGAATCTTTGCCGCAGCCGCATGGCCCAGGACATTTTCAACAAGATCCGCAGCACCGGTTTGTTCGATGGTTGCCAAGTTCTGCATCATGCGCTCTTTCGATCTAATATCGTCCCAAGCCGCAATTTATGATAGGAAAGCCGGGTATCAAAACGGGTAAGCATCATCTGTTGATCGGGTTTTGGAATGAGTGAATCACGCCGCGAGCTTCCCTCGATGACCGCGCTGGCCTGCTTCGTGGCCGCCGCGCGCGAAGGCGGCTTCTCTCGCGCTGGCGCGCAGCTGGGCCTGACGCAAAGCGCAGTCAGCCGCCAGATCGCCTTGCTGGAGGAAAGCCTGCAGACCCCGCTGTTCCAGCGCCACGGCCGCCGCGTTACCCTGAACGAGGCCGGGCGCGCCTATGCCGAGGATATCGAGCCGGCGCTGCGCCGCATCCGCATGGCCACCGCCAAGGCCATGGACCGGGGCAGCCGCCGCGACCTGACCATCGCTACCCTGCCCAGCTTCGGCATGCGCTGGCTCGCCCCGCGCCTGCCCGGCCTTACCGCGCGGCACCCCGAACTCACGGTGAACTTCGCCGCGCGCTCGTTTCCGTTCGACTTGCGCGAGGAACGGTTCGATGCCGCGATCCACTTCGGCGCGGCCGATTGGGACGATGCCGAGATGATCCCGCTGTTCACCGAACAGGCGGTGGTGGCCTGCGCGCCATCGTGGCTGGCGGCCGAAGGGGTGCAGCAGCCCGCCGACCTCCTGAGCAAGCCACTGCTGTTCCAGATCTCGCGCCGCAACGCCTGGAACCGCTGGTTCGCGCTGGCCGGCATCGATGGCCTGCCGCCACTCAAAGGCGCGACCTTCGAACACTTCCTGATGCTGGCCCAGGCCGCCGCCGCCGGATCGGGCGCCGCTCTGCTCCCCCGCTTCCTGATCGAACCGGAACTGCAATCAGGCGCGCTCGTCACCCCGTTCGCCACCGCACTGGTCGACGAGGGGCAATACTACCTCGTCCTGCGCCCCGACTGGCGCGATCACCCCGGCCTCGTCAAATTCCACGACTGGCTGGTCGACGCGGCCAAGGAACAGGGCGCGGCTTAAACGCCCGTACCTGCCTAGAACGTATTATCCCGCGGGAAGCCAACAGGTGGCAAACGTCCGGCGGCGCCGCGGGCGACCTTCCAGGGGAGGAGATCCTTTTCCACGCGGGTGCGGCCGGTTTCGCCGCCCATGGCCCAGGTGAGGCCGTCTTCCAGCTTGAGCGTGATGGCGTCCGACAAGCCGCCATCGCGATAGCGTTGCAGCGTCACCCCCTGCCCCTTGGCCAGGATCGGCACTTCCGACAGGGCAAAGATCACCAGCTTGCGGTTTTCACCCACCACGGCAACGTGATCATGTTCGGGCGCGATCTCGCGCACGATCTTGAGGCTGACGCCGGGCTTGGTCGATACCACGCCGCGCCCCTTGCGGGTTTCGGCCAGCAGTTCGTCCATCTCGGCGGCAAAGCCGCGCCCGGTGTTGGCGGCCAGCAGCAACTGGCCCTTGGGCCGATAGACCACCAGCGCCATGATATGCGCATCGGGATCGATATCGACCATGGTGCGGATCGGCTCGCCAAAGCCGCGCGCGCCGGGGAGCTTATCGGCGCCGAGCGTGTAGAACCGGCCATTGTCGAGCGCGACCAGCAGCTTGTCGGTGGTCTGCGCGTGCAAGACCCAGGCCGGGCCATCGCCTTCCTTGAACTTGAACTCGGTATCTAGCGGCAGATGCCCCTTGGCGGCGCGAATCCAGCCGCGTGCGGAAAGGACGACGGTGACCGGCTCTTTCTCGATCATCGCATCCATCGAGAATTCGCGCGTCGGTGCGGCCTCGGCAATCGTGGTGCGGCGGCGACCCAGCGCGGTTTCCGGGCCATACTCCTTGCGCAGCGCCGCCAGTTCACGCTTGAGCCGGGTGCGCTGGCGCGCCGGGCTTTCCAGCAGCTTGTTGAGATCGTCCTGCTCGGCCAGCAGCGCGTCGTGCTCGCGGCGCAGTTCCATCTCTTCCAGCTTGCGCAAGCTGCGCAGGCGCATGTTGAGGATCGCCTCGGCCTGGCGATCGGTCAGGCCGAACTCGGCCATCATCACCGGCTTGGGCTCATCCTCGGTGCGGATGATCTCGATGATCCGATCGAGGTTGAGATAGGCAATGATATAGCCTTCGAGCAGTTCGAGCCGCGCGGCGATCTTGTCCAGCCGGTGCTGCGTGCGGCGCAGCATGATGTCGATCTGGCTGACCACCCATTCCTGCAACAGCAGTTTCAGGCCCAACACACCCGGCGTGCGCTGCGAATCCAGCACGTTGAGGTTGAGGCCAAAGCGCGTTTCCAGGTCGGTCAGCCGATACAGCGATTCCTTGAGCAGCTCGGGATCGACATTGCGGCTCTTGGGCACAAGCACGATGCGGATGTGCTCGTCGCTTTCATCGCGCACGTCTTCCAGGATCGGCAGCTTCTTGTCGCCGATCAAGGCGGCGATCTGTTCGATCAGCTTGCCCTTCTGCACCATGTAGGGGATTTCGGAAATCACCAGCTGCCACTGGCCGCTGCCCAGCCGCTCGATCCCGCTGCCTTCCCAGGCGCCATCCTCGGTCCGGCCGGTCGAAAAGCGCCCGCGCACGCGGATCGAACCGCGCCCGGTTTCATAGGCAGCCGAAATCGCCGCCGGGCTATCGACCACCACGCCCCCGGTGGGAAAATCGGGGCCGTGGAACACCTCCATCAACTGGGCATGTTCGGCGTGGGGATTGTCGATCAACATCAGCGTGGCATCGACGATCTCGGCCACGTTGTGGCTGGGAATGTTGGTGGCCATGCCCACGGCAATGCCGCTGGCGCCATTGGCCAGCAGGTTGGGAAACAGCCCGGGAAAGATTTCCGGTTCCTGCTCCTCGCCATTGTAGGTCGGCAGGAAATCGACCGTGCCTTCGTCAAGCCCGGCCATCAGGCGGATCGCCGTCGCGGTCAGCCGCGCTTCGGTATAGCGATAGGCCGCCGCGTTATCGCCATCGATATTGCCGAAATTGCCCTGCCCTTCGACCAGCGGATAGCGCAGCGCGAAATCCTGGGCGAGGCGGACCATCGCGTCATAGACGCTGGCATCGCCGTGCGGGTGATACTTGCCGATCACATCGCCCACCACGCGAGCCGATTTCTTGAACGCGCCGTTGGGATCGAGCTTCAACTGCCGCATCGCCCACAGCAGGCGGCGGTGCACCGGCTTCAAGCCATCGCGCAGATCGGGCAGCGATCGCGCCGTGATCGTGGACAGCGCATAGACCAGGTATCGCTCCGACAGGGCGGAGTCGAAGGGGGCATCGACGATAGCGTCGAACGGATCTTTGAAATCATCGGCCATGGCCGAATCCGTGTAGCAATACCGTGAACAAAACGAAACCTCCGGAACTGTCATCACGGCGGGCCATTGTGGGCAAGTATCCCCCCGATTTGACGGAGAATGACCATGGCCAAACGCGTGCTGATCCTAGCCACCGACGGCTTTGAACAATCCGAACTGCTTGAACCGAAAAAGGCGCTGGAAGCAGCCGGCATCGAAACCGTAGTCGCCAGCCCCAAGACCGGCTCGATCAAGGGCTGGAACCACACCGACTGGGGCGAAAGCGTCAAGGTGGACATGCGCCTCGACGCGGTGGAAGCAGATGACTTCGACGCCCTACTGCTGCCCGGCGGCCAGATGAACCCCGATGCGCTGCGGCTCGAATCCCGCGTGATCGAGCTGGTCGAGGAATTCGACGACATGGACAAGCCGATCGCGGCGATCTGCCACGGCCCCTGGCTGCTGGTGGAAGCCGACATCATCGATGGCCGCACGGTAACGGGCTGGCCCTCGATCCGCACCGACCTGGAAAACGCCGGGGCCGATGTGGTGGACCAGGCCGTGGCGATCGACGGCAACCTCATCACCAGCCGCAAGCCCGATGACATCCCGATGTTTGCCCAGGCGCTGATCGATGCGCTGGAGGAAGACGAGGAGGAAGAGGACGAAAAGGGCTGGGAGGAAGAGGAAGAGGAAGGCCTGCTCGCCGACGAAGACGAAGACTAACGCTGCAAGGCCAGACGCCCGCCGCTGAGCCATTGCGCCAGCGGCGGGCTGACGGCCACAAGCAGCTTGCCCAGCAAGAGCGTGGCGCCCAGCGCCAGCAGTGGCTGGGCCAGCAGGAACAGGGGATAGGCCGGCGCTCCCAGCGGCCCGGTGAGGCGGCCGATGGCAGGGCCAGCGCACCAGATCAGGATCAGGTGGCAGCAGAACAGCAGGAACATCGCCGGCTCCAGCCGCAGCAGCACGCCCCCGGCCCGCGTGGCAGCAAGGCGCCAGGCCAACGCCCAGAAACACAGCGCCGTGGCGCCGCGCATGGCCAGATCGACCGCCGCCATGAGCAAGGGCGACGCCAGCCCCTGCGCTTCGCCATAGAGTTCCAGCCAGATTTTCACCCCTGACAGCGCCAGGTAGGGCGCCAGGATCAGCACCAGCGGCGCACCGGCGATGCGCGCAGCCGCATCGTGCCGGCGCACCAGCATGCCCAGGACAAAGAAACCCAGGATCGACGGGCGCTGCAACAGCGGGAAAACCGGCGGCGCCAGGCTCCACGCCAGGGCGGCAACCGCCACCCCCGCCAGCGTGCGATCGCCCTGCCGCACCAACAGCGGCGCGGCGAGCAGGCAGACGAACAGATCGCGCAGGAACGGCATCTGCACGTTGATCTCGTTCGGGTGGGCAAGGCCGGTCAACTCGTTGGCCAACCAGCCCCACGACGTGGGCTGCGGCGCATAGAGCAACCCAAGGTAGGCAGCGCCCGATACCACGACGATGGCAATGGCATTCCATGCCAGCATCGGCACGACCACGGTGCGCGCCTTGCCGGCAAGGAATGCCCGCGCGCCGCGCCGCGCCAGCGACGGGCCCACCAGCCAGCCCGACACCAGGCTGAGCAGCGGCACCGACGAGCGCGCCAAGAGTTCGATCAGGCCCCAGCGCAACAGGCCCTGCGGCGTGTGGTCGAGCGCGGTCAGCGCCGGGCCATAGAGCCCGGTCCAGGCGTGGACATAGACAATACCCAGGATGCACAGCACGCGGGCCAGGCCGATCGCACGCGAAGTGCGGACACGGGTATCGGCAAACGACTGGCTTTCCTGGAACACGGGCGCTGACATCCTTGCATCGACGCCCCGCCACGCGATGAACGCGGCGGGGCCGTGGATGTCAAACCCGTCAGGCGGCTAAACGTGCCCCGCACGCGGCCAAGCCCGATCAGCCCTGGTTATCAGCCGGCATAGTACCCCACGCCAACGATATGGTCGCCCACGCGCTGAACCAGCGAGCGCTTGTGCTCCACCCGGTTGTCCACACGGTTGAGCCAGACATAGTCCACCCGACCGCCGTCCTTGGCCTTGGCGAGCGCGATCATGTCCTGCACGAAGGGGCGGCCTTCGGCATCGGTCATGGCGCTGGCATCGCTGCCAGCAAGCTTGGGATCGGCACCCGACGCTTCATAGCGGCCGGTCATACTGAACACGAAAACGTACAGCTCACGGGTGTGGAACGGGCCGTTGGGATCGTTGAATTCGGCAAAGGCCTTGGGCGCGCCAACGCCTTTCACTTCGGCCACCGCGCGTGAGAGCAGCGCCTGGGCATCGGCCGATCCGGCATGGGCGGCAGCCTGGGCCGGCACGGACGCCAGCGGCACGGTAACACAGGCCATGGCACAGGCCAGGATCAGGCGGGGAAACGTGGGCAACATTGGTCGAGCCTCCTTGGACGCATGGGTCAAACGCCCCGGAAGGAACGCCGCGCGGCGGACTATCGCGCGATCCCCCTTGGGTGAGGCCGGATGTGCCATGCGCTGGCGGCGGTGTCGGTGCGATAGATCAATTGGCGCAAATTTGCCGGAACCATCGTGCGCGCCACCCCTTGATCAGGAACTGGCAGACAGTGCCGATGACTTTGGCCCAGGAGAACGACGATGCCGCAAGGCAGCAAAGACGCCTATACCGACAAGCAGAAACGCAAGGCGGAGCACATCGAGGAGAGCTATGAAGCGCGCGGCGTAGAACCCAAGGAAGCCGAAGCGCGCGCCTGGGCCACCGTCAACAAGCAGGACGGCGGCGGCAACAAATCGGGTTCGGGCCGCAAGCACGGCTGACCACAGCCGCGCCCCGGCGCCCGATCATCCCAGCCAGTCGACCACCTGGCGCGCCACATCGTTGGCGGCCTGGTTCAAGGCCGGGCCGATGGCGGCGGCATCATCGCTGACATTGGGCACGCGCGCCTCGAACCGGCGGGTTTCGATCTGCCCGCCAGGTGCTTCCTTCACGGCGTCAAAGCGCACCACGGCGCTGTGGCTCGGCAGATCATAGCCCATGGCCAGCAGGCGGCCCGAAAGCCGCTGCTGCCACTGGTCGATATCGCTTTCCACCACCAGGCGGCCGCCCTTGGCGCGCAGGGTTTCGGCGATCAGGTGCTGCAACTGGCGCGCCGGGCGTTCGACCCACTGTGTCTTCTTGATGTAAGCCACGTTGCTGGCATCGATCTGCACTGGCACGCGCAGCACCGAGACGCGCGCATCGGCCGAAGGCTCCATCACCACGACAGACTTGGCCAGCGTGCCCGAGGCGCCCTGCCCGGCTTGAACCGTGGCATCAGAGCTGAGCGCCAGCAGCGTGGCAGGCGCCTTGCCACCGATGCTGACACAGCCCGACAGGCTGAGAGCGGCCACCAGCAGCGCACCGATGGCCGGGCGCGAGGCGGGGATGAGCGGGCGAAACGGCATGTCAAATTCCCCCAGTGGAGAGCAATGGCGCAACGATCAGTGCTTGTAGTCGGGCAGCTTGGGGCTGCCGACCACGCTGCTGACGCCGCGATCGTTGATGCGATCGGTCAATTCACGCAAGGACCGGGTGGTGGCCTGAAGATCGCGCAGCGCCGCATCGGCTGCCGGCAGCGTCTGCTGGTCAAACCGCTTGAGCCCAGGCTGCGCCGACTTGGCCGTATCATTGAGCGCATCGGCCGCCGCCTGGGCAGACTTTAGCGTATCGCGCAGCTGCTTGGCCAGACCATTGCCCTGGTCGTTGAGCAGATTGTCGGCCGAGCCGGCAACCTTTTCAAAGGCCGACAGCGTATAGGTCGCCTGGCGCAGCGTCGATTGCAGTTCGGCCAGGGTGCGCTGCACCTGCGGGGAGGCATCGGCCAGATTGGCGGTCATCTTGTCGGTATGCGCCAGGATGTTCTCGATCGACTTCTGGTTCTTGTCAGACAGCACCATGGTGAGGCGCTCGGTCAGGGTGGCCAGGCGCTCCAGCAGCAGCGGCGCGTTGGACAGGATTTCACCCAGGCCCGAACGCTTGGTCGGGATCACGGGCGCCCCTTCCGGCCCAGGCTGGTCGATCGGCGGCGCGCCCTTGACGGCGCCGGCCAGCTGGATCGTGGAAACGCCGGTAAAGCTGCCCTGGATGCTGGCAGTGGTGCCCATCAGGATCGGCACGCGCTTGTCGATGGCGATGCGCACGCGCACGAACTCGGGGTCTTTCTCCCACAGTTCGATGTCTTTGACCTGGCCCGAGGGCACGCCCGAAAACGACACTTCCGATCCCTTGGCCAGGCCATCGACCGATTGCTTGAAGAAGATGTCGTATTCGTTCTGCGCGTTCTGGTTCAGCCGCGCGATCCAGATCGTGAGCACCGCCGCGCCGATCAGCAGCAGCAGCGTGACGGCCCCGACCCAGATATGGTTTGCCCGCGTTTCCATCGCTTATTCCTGTTCCATCGCGGAGGTGGCCGCCTCGGGATTGGGTTTTACCACATGGGCCGCTTCGCGATCTTGCGCATCCTTGGCCGCCCGGCCGCGCGGTCCGTTGAAATATTCCTGGATCCACGGGTGATCCAGCGCCAGCAGTTCGGGGATCGTGCCCACGGCAATCACCTTCTTGTCGGCGAGCACTGCCACCCGATCGCAGATTTCATAGAGCGTATCGAGATCGTGGGTGATCAGGAACACGGTCAGCCCCAGGGTTTCCTGCAGGCTGCGGATCAGGGTATCGAACGCGGCAGCCCCGATCGGATCGAGCCCGGCGGTCGGCTCGTCCAGAAACAGCAGTTCGGGATCGAGCGCCAGCGCGCGCGCCAGGCCAGCGCGCTTCTTCATGCCGCCCGAAAGCTCTGACGGATACTTGCTGGTGGCATTGGCCGGCAGGCCCGACAGCAGCACCTTGTAGCGCGCGATTTCGTGGCGCAGTTCGTCGGTGATCTCGGGATAGAACTCGCGCAGCGGCACCTCGACGTTTTCCGCCACGGTCAGCGTGGAAAACAGCGCCCCGCCCTGAAACAGCACGCCCCACTGGCTGCGAATATCGATATCGTCATCATCGCGCGCGTCGGTGATCGAGCGGCCGAGCACCTCGATCGAACCTTCCTGCGGGATCTGCAGGCCGATGATCGAACGCATGAGCACCGATTTGCCGGTGCCCGAGCCGCCCACCACGCCGATGATCTCGCCCCGCTTCACGTCGAGATCGAGACCGTCGTGGATCACATGGTCGTCAAAGCGATTGACCAGCCCGCGCACGCGGATCGGGTAATCGCCTTCGAATTCGTCGGGGATCGGCGCCAGGTGCGCCTGGGGATCATGCATGGCTCACCCCCAGCCGATCTTGGTGAAGAACACCGCAAAGAAGGCGTCGAGCACGATCACCGTAAAGATCGCCAGCACCACGGCAGAGGTGGTGCGCGTGCCCACTTCCTCGGCATTGGTCTTGACCTGCATGCCCTGGTAGCAGCCGGCGAGCGCGACGATCAGGCCGAACACCGGCCCCTTGACCAGCCCGACCCACACGTCGTGGATCGGCACCACTTCCTGGATGCGCGCCAGGAAGGTGAGGAACGGAATGCCCAGCGACACCGAGCCCAGAAACGCGCCGCCGATGATGCCCAGCACCGACGAATAGATGCCCAGTAGCGGCAACATGATCATCGTCGCCAGAATGCGCGGCAACACCAGCGCCTCGGTCGGCGAGACGCCGATCGTGCGCATGGCGTCCACTTCCTCGGTCAGCTTCATCGTGCCCAGCTGCGCGGCAAAGGCCGATCCCGATCGCCCGGCGACCATGATCGCGGTCATCAAGATGCCCAGCTCACGCAGGGTCAGGCGGCCGACGAGGTTGATCGTATAGATTTCCGCGCCAAACTGCTGCAGCTGCACCGCCCCCTGCTGCGCGATCACCACGCCGACCAGGAAGCTCATCAGCCCGACGATGCCCAGCGCGTTGACGCCCACCAGTTCCATCTGGTGCACCAGCGCCAGCCCGCGAAAGCGGCGCGGATGGCGCAGCGTCATGCCGATCGCCGAAATCGCCTGGCCCAGAAAGCCGATGATCTGCAGGAACCCCACCGCCAGCGCGATGACCATCTTGCCGACTTCATCGGGCACCCGCTCGATCAGGGGCAGGCGCGGGGCGCGGATGCTTTCGCGGTTCTCGTCGGTCTTGCTGATCGCGTTGATCAGCCGTTCGGCCTCGTCGCGGCAATTGACGATCTTGGCGCCGAGCTGCTGTGACAGGCGCCACACCGTCCAGGCGCCAACGGTGTCCATGCGTTCTACGTCGCTGACATCGATCTCGTCCACCGGATCGGCGATCTGGCGCAGGCGCCGATCGACCAGACCCAGGGAAGATACCACCATCGGGCCGCTGAAGTGCAGCACATTGCCGCCACCGCCCTGGCCCGGCTCTATCGTGAAATCGGCTAAGGCTCTCATCCTGCCCACTTCATGGGCGAAAATGGAGGGGGCGACAAGTGCATCACGTGCGGCGAAACGCAGGAAGCGGCTTTTCCGTTCCCGCCGCCGCTTGCGATAGCGGGCGGCAACTGGCAAGGCGCCAGCCATGAGCGAGACCATTACGCAGCAGGAATCGGGCCAGGACCAGCTGGCCAAGACGTTCGAACCGGGCGCTATCGAGGCGCGCTGGTATGGCCATTGGGAAGGCAAAGGCCTGTTCCGCCCGGAACGCCCCGATGCCACCCCGTTCACCATCGTGAACCCGCCGCCCAACGTAACCGGCTCGCTCCATATCGGCCATGCGCTGGACAACACGCTGCAAGACATCGTGATCCGCCACGAACGCCTCAAGGGCAAGGACGCGCTGTGGGTGGTGGGCACCGACCACGCCGGCATCGCCACGCAGATGGTGGTGGAACGCCAGCTGGAAGCGAACCAGGACAAGCGCACCAACTACACGCGTGAGCAATTCGTCGACAAGGTGTGGGAATGGAAGGCGGAAAGCGGCGGCACCATCACCCGCCAGCTGCGCCGCCTGGGCTGCTCGATGGACTGGGGCCGCGAGCAGTTCACCATGGACCCGCACTTCACCCGCGCGGTGGTCAAGGTCTTCGTTGACCTGCACAACCAGGGCCTGATCTACCGCGACAAGCGGCTGGTCAACTGGGACCCCAAGCTCAAGACCGCGATTTCCGACCTGGAAGTGGAAACGCGCGAGGTGCAGGGCCATTTCTGGCGCTTCCGCTATCCGCTCGCCGATGGCGTCACGCTCGACAGCGGGGCCGATCATATTGTCGTTGCCACCACGCGCCCGGAAACCATACTGGCCGACATGGCCGTGGCCGTGCACCCCGACGACGAACGCTACAAGAGCGTGATCGGCAAGCATGTCTTGCTGCCGCTGACGGGCCGGCGTATTCCGATCGTGGCGGATGAACACGCCGATCCGGCGCTGGGCACCGGTGCGGTGAAGATCACCCCGGGGCACGATTTCAACGACTTCGAAGTGGGCAAGCGCGCCGGAATCGAAGCGCGCGACATGCTCAACATGCTCGATGCCGAGGCCAAGGTGGTGCAGACCGACGATGGCCTGATCCCCGACGCATTCGTCGGCCTCGATCGCTTTGACGCGCGCAAGGCCGTGGTCGAGGCGCTCAAGGCAAAAGGCCTGCTCGTGCCCCATGTCACCAAGGACAAGGAAGGCAACGAGACCGAGCACGACGCCGAACCGCGCACGATCCAGACGCCCTATGGCGATCGCGGCGGCGTGGTAATCGAACCCTGGCTGACCGACCAGTGGTATGTGAATGCCGAATTCCTTGCCCGCAAGCCGATCGAGGCGGTGCGCTCGGGCGCCATCGAGATCGTGCCCAAGTCGTGGGAAAAGACCTTCTTCAACTGGATGGAAAACATCCAGCCCTGGTGCGTCTCGCGCCAGCTGTGGTGGGGCCACCGCATCCCGGCGTGGTACGATGCCGATGGCAAGGCCTATGTCGCGGAAACCGAGGAAGAGGCGCAGGCCCTTGCCGGCAACAAGCCGCTCACCCGCGACGAAGACGTGCTCGACACGTGGTTCTCGTCCGCCCTGTGGCCGTTTGCCACGCTGGGCTGGCCCGACGATACCACGCTGGTGCAGCGCCACTATCCCAATGACCTGCTGGTCTCGGGCTTTGACATCCTGTTCTTCTGGGATGCCCGCATGGCCATGCAGGGCCTGCACTTCATGAACGAAGTGCCGTGGAAGCGGCTCTACCTGCACGGGCTGGTGCGCGCG
Source organism: Novosphingobium sp. B-7 (assembly GCF_000410615.1). NCBI lineage: Bacteria > Pseudomonadati > Pseudomonadota > Alphaproteobacteria > Sphingomonadales > Sphingomonadaceae > Novosphingobium > Novosphingobium sp. B-7. The sequence continues at coordinate 45,516 of NZ_KE148381.1, forward strand.
GCCGATGGGCAGAAGATGTCCAAGTCCAAGGGTAACGTGGTCGACCCGCTGGGCCTGATCGACAAGTACGGCGCCGACGCGCTGCGCTTCTTCATGGCGGCAATGGAAAGCCAGGGCCGCGACGTGAAGATGGATGAGAAGCGGGTGGAGGGCTATCGCAACTTCGCCACCAAGCTGTGGAATGCAGCGCGCTTTTGCCAGGCCAACGGCATTGCCGCCTCCACCACGCTGGAAGCCCCGCAGGCGACCAGCGCGGTCAACCGCTGGATCGTGGGCGAAGTGGTGGAAACCGTTGCTGCGCTCGACCAGGCGATGGCCGACCTGCGCTTTGATGCGGCCGCCAACACGATCTACCACTTCGTGTGGGACACGTTCTGCGACTGGTACATCGAACTGATCAAGGGTTCGTTCGACGATGAAACCCGCGCCGTGGCCGGCTGGGTGCTCGACCAGATCCTGGTCATGCTCCACCCGTTCATGCCCTTCGTGACCGAAGAGCTGTGGCACGCGCTTGGCGCCCGCGACAACGAATTGATCGTGGCCCGCTGGCCCGCGCCACAGGCCAGCGTCGACGCCGATGCCAAGGCCGAGGTCGAGTGGCTGATCGCGCTGGTTTCCGCGCTGCGCACCGCCAAGAACGAACTGGGCATCGCGCCCGGCGCCCGGCTCGATGCCTATCTGGCTGCGCCGAGCGAACGCACCGCCGCGATCATCGCCGCCAACCCGGCCGCGATCGAACGCCTGGCGCGTCTTTCGGCAATCCACTTCGCCCCGGCCCCTGCGGGCGCTGCCATGCAGATCGTAGCCGGTGACGCCACGCTGGTCGTGCCGCTTGACGGGATCATCGACATCGCCGCGGAAAAGGCCCGCCTGGAAAAGGCCCTGGCCGCCGCGCAAAAGGAAGCCAAGGCCCTGGAAGGCCGCCTGGGCAACCCGTCATTCGTCGAACGCGCCAAGCCCGAAGCGGTAGAAAAGGCCCGCGCCGACCACGCCCACCACAGCGCGGAAAGCCAGCGCCTGGCCGCTGCCTTGGCGCGGCTGGGGTAACAAACCATCGTGCTGTGCCTCGCACCACCCCCAACCCCCTCCTCTGAAGAGGAGGGGGCCATGACCTCGGTGCTCCCCCTCCTCTTCAGAGGAGGGGGGCGGGGGGTGGTGCGAAGCCACCAGCAACGCCCATGACCATCGCCCTTGCCACCACCACCCCCGGTGAGCCGGAAATCTTCGCCTCGTTGCAGGGCGAAGGGCCATCGGCGGGGCGACCGTCGCTGTTCATCCGCCTGTCGCGCTGCAATCTGGCCTGCCAGTGGTGTGACACGGCCTATACCTGGCGGTTTACCGGCGACAACCGCCCGCACCGCGATGACCAGGCGTTCGCGCGCAGCACCAACCAGCTGATCCTGCCCGAAGACGACGTAGTCGCCCGTCTGCTGGCCTTTCCGCAAGACCGCGTGGTGGTAACCGGGGGCGAGCCGCTGTTGCAGGCCGCCGCGCTGGCCCGTGTGCTGGCGGCGCTCAAACAGGCGCGGCCCGGCCTGCACGTGGAGATCGAGACGAACGGCACGGTTGCCCCCACGCCCGCGATCGATCCGCTGATCGACCAGTTCAACGTCTCGCCCAAGCTGGCGCATTCGGGCAACCCGGCCGATCTGGCGCTGATCCCCGAACGGCTGGCAGCCTGGGCGGCCGACGCGCGCGCGTTCTTCAAGTTCGTGGTGGCCAGCCCGGCAGATGGTGACGAGGTCGCCGCGCTGCAGGCCTGCTACGGCATCCCCGGCGAGCGCCTGTTCGTGATGCCCGAAGGCACCGACAGCGAAACCCTGCGCAGCCGCGAAAAGTGGCTGTCAGCGCTCGCCCTGGAGCAGGGCTGGCGCATGACCGACCGGTTGCACATTCACCTCTACGGCGACACGCGCGGAACCTGAGACCAACTGCGGAACCATTCGTCGCAAGCGCTCTGCCCGCCGGTTCCCCACCTTGCTATGCCTTTGCCGGGATACGCAAAGGGACAAGAACCATGAGGGTCACTCCACTACTGGCTGCGGCGCTGATCGCCGCAGCGCTGCCTGGTGCAGCACGCGCCGATGATCCGGCTGATCCGTCGATGCGCAGCAGCGCCGCGCGGATGCGCGATCATGAGGCAATCCGCCGCATGAACCAGGCCCAGCTGGACTATGTGCGCCAGCGCGATGCCCGCTGGGCCCGCGAATATCGCCAGCAAGCCTCGCGCAGCCAGAGCAACGGCTATGGCGCGGGATATGGCTATGACAATGATGGCGGCTATGCCCAGGCGCAGGCGCAATACCAGCGCGACCTGGCCGCCTGGCGCCAGGCTGTGTCCGATTGCCGCGCCGGCTATTACGACGCCTGCGGCCGCTGACGCCGGCATAAAAAATCCCCCTCCTTGAACCAAGGAGGGGGCCGGTCATCGCGTACAGATGGCGCGATCAGAACGGGATATCGTCGTCCAGATCGTCGGCGAAGCCGCCGCCGCCGCCACCCTGGTTCCAGGTGCTGCCGCCGCCCGAGGACGACCCGCCGCCAAAGCCACCGCTGCCACCACCACGCGAACCGCCGCTGCTCGAGCCGCCGTCGTTCCAGCCGCCTCCGCCAGAGCGCTGACCGCCGCCACCACCACCGCCGGCACCGCCCTGCGGGCCGTCGAGCATTGTCAGCGCGCCGCCGATGCCGGCCACGACCACTTCGGTGCTGTAACGGTCATTGCCGCTCTGGTCCTGCCACTTGCGGGTGCGCAGCTGGCCTTCGATATAGACCTTGCTGCCCTTGCGCAGGAAGCGCTCGACCACGCCGATCAGGCCATCGCCGTTGATCACGACGCTGTGCCATTCCGTGCGCTCCTTGCGCTCGCCGGTGTTGCGGTCCTTCCAGTTTTCCGAGGTGGCAATGCGCAGGTTCGCAATCTTGCCGCCGTTCTGGAACGACTTGATCTCCGGGTCGGCCCCCAGGTTGCCGATCAGAATGACTTTGTTGACGCTGCCTGCCATCGAATCTCGTCCCTATGGAATTCAGTCGCGCCTGATAGCGCAAGGGAGCATGGCAATGCACGCCCCACAGCAAAGATTTCTGCGGATCAACCCAATCCGAACGCCACGGCAGTCCAATAGGTGATCCCGGCGAAGATATAGGCCAGCGCAAAGAGATAGCCCAGCATGAAGCCAGGCCACTTCCAGCCGTTGGTTTCACGCCGGGTCACCGCAATGGTCGACATGCACTGCGGCGCAAAGACGAACCACGCCAGGAACGCCAGCGCGGTCGCCAGGCTCCAGTGGTGCTTGAGCTGGTCACCCAGGGCGCGGCCCTGCGCGTCCTCGTCGCTGTTGTCCACGGCATAGCTGGTGGCGAGCGAGGACACCGCCACTTCGCGCGCGGCCATCGACGGGATCAGGGCCAGCGCGATATCGCGGTTGAAACCGATAGGTTCGACCACGACGGCCAGGCCATTGGCAATATGCCCGGCGATCGAGGCATCGACCTGGCTCTTGCCCGGCTCGGCGCGTGGGAAGTTGAGCAGCAGCCACAGGACCACCGTCACGGTAAAGATCATCGTACCGGCGCGGCGCAGGAATACCCAGGCCCGCTGCCACAGGCCCAGCGCCAGATCCTTGACCGTGGGCAGCTGATACTTGGGCAGCTCCATGATGAAGCCAGAGGCCGCGCCCTTGGTGATCGAGCGGCGCAGCACCAGCGCCACGACCATGGCGCCAAGGATACCGGCAACATAGAGGCCGAACAGCACCAATCCCTGCAGGCCCACGCCCGGCAGCACCCGCGTGTTGGGAATAAAGGCGGCGATGATCACGGCATAGACGGGCAGCCGCGCCGAACAGGTCATCAGCGGGGCAATCAGGATCGTGGTCAGCCGGTCCTTGGGATCGGTGATGCTGCGCGTGGCCATAATGCCGGGAATGGCGCAGGCAAAGCTCGACAGCAGCGGGATGAAGCTGCGCCCGGACAAGCCCACGCCGGCCATCATGCGGTCCATCAGGAACGCGGCGCGTGCCATATAGCCGGTCGCCTCCATCACCAGGATGAAGAAGAACAGGATGAGGATCAGCGGCAGGAATCAGCGGCAGGAACACGATCCCCGCGCCCCCCCCGCCAATGATCGCGTCGGCCAGCAGATCGCGCAGCAACGAGGCGGGCAATTCGCTGCGCACCAGATCCTGCAGGGCAGAGGCGGCGCCATCCAGCCCGTCTTGAAACGGCTTGGCCCAGGTAAACATGGCCTGGAACACCACGAACAGCAGGGCAAAGAGCACCGGCGGCCCCAGCCAGGGGTGCAACAGCACCCGGTCCATGCGCGCATGGATGCGATGGCGCGCGGTTTCGGAAAGCGTGGCGCCCTGCGCCATCTGCCGCGCCAGCAGGCGGCGTTCGGGCAGCGTCACATGCACGCGCGCCGCCGGGGTTTCATCGCCAGCGGCGGTGTCGCGCGCCACGGCGATGGCCGCGGCCAGCTCGGCCAGCCCCTTGCGCCGCACCGCCACGGTTTCGATCACCGGCACGCCCAGTTCGGCGGACAGCGCGGCGGCATCGATCGTCAACCCGTCGCGCGCAGCCAGATCGACCATGTTGAGCGCGACTACGGTGGGCCGGCCCAGTTCCAGCACTTCCTGGGCAAAGACCAGATGCTGTTCGAGGTTGGAGGCATCGAGCACGATGACCAGCACATCGGGCCGCACCTGGCCCACCTGCTCGCCCATGATGACCTTGCGGGTCACTTCCTCGTCAGGGCTGGTGGCGGCAAAGCCATAGGAACCGGGCAGATCGACCAGTTCGACCGGCTCGCCACTGGGCAGCAGCAGGCGCCCGGCCTTGCGCTCCACCGTGACGCCTGGATAGTTGGCGATCTTCTGGCGCGCGCCGGTCAGCGCATTGAACAGCGCGGATTTTCCGGCATTGGGATTGCCCACCAGCGCGGCGACAAATGGCCCCCTGCTCATGCCGCCAACTCTTCCACCTGCATCGCGCGGGCATGGATGCGGCGCAGCGCCACGGTCATCCGCCCGATCTCGATCGCCAGGGGATCGCGGCCCAGGAACACCCCGCGATAGGCAAGGCGCACCTGCGCCCCTTCGTCAAAGCCCAGCGCGCGCAGGCGCTGCGCCTCTTCAGGCACCAGCGCGGCCCAATCGACCGAGGCGATTCGGGCATCGTGGCCCAGCGGTAGTTCATCGAGCGTCACAGCAGCCCCGCTGCCATAGCCCAGCCGCTTATGCAAGTCGTTCGCAAGAAGATTGATCGCGATCAATTCATCAAACGGCCTGGCGGCACGCGCGAATGGGTGAGCGGCGGGGTCAGCGGGCGGGATAGCGCAGCCGGCCAAGCAGGCGCACCGGGCTGAACCGCTCGCCCTCACGCTTGAACAGGCCGGCTTTCAGCTTTTCAAAGCGCATCACGCCTTCGATCCGGCGATCGAGGAACGCGCGCGTGTCGGCATGGTCCTCGCTGCGATCCTCGGCAAAGACGGCCAGCGTGGCGGCATAGAGCGCGGCCAGCGTCGCGCGCTTGCTGTAATGGTTGAGATCGGTGGCGGTATCGCCCGCCAGGCGCCACATGGCGTCCGCGCTGTGCCAGCCCAGCTTGAGCGTCTGAGCGCTGTTGCGCGGGCGGGCCATCTCGATCAGGGCGCGGCGCAGCGCCTCTTCCATGCCCGACAGGGCATCGAGGCGGAACTGCACCAGGCGGCGGATACGCTCGCGAATCTTGAGTGTGGCCAGTTCGCTGGCCGGCAAGGCACGCGCCATGTCGGCATCGATCCGCGCAATCCAGGCGGCGATCATGGTCATCGCCGCGCCGCTTTCACCCACGCCATAGGCCAGGCGCGCCACCGCGGGATCGAGCCCAACGGCGAGCGCGGCACTATCAACCGCCGCGCCGGTCCAGCCGTCGAACATCGCCGCTTCGGCCACCAGCGGCGCCAGTTCGATGCGCAGCTGATCGAGATCGAGCGTTTCCAGCGTGGCCGCATCGGGCATGGCGATCATGGCAAGTCTCCGGGTTGGAACATCAACGCATCAGTGATCAGAACGTGGGGCCATAGGTTTGCGCCGCCTTGCCGGTCTGGCGCTTCTTGGCGGCGGCCTCAAGCTCGTCGGAAATCGCCTCCGCATGGTCGAGCGTGGCATAGTCGCGGGCCGATCGGCCGGAATTGTCGGGCCGATCGGGGTTGGCGCCGGCCTTGAGCAGCGCGCGCACCATGGCGAGGTTGTGGCCGTGAACCGCCGTGATCAGGGGCGTTTCGCCGGTGTTGTTGGGATCATCCACCCGCGCGCCCACCGAAATGAGGAAGTCCACGCCTTCCAGGAAATTAAGGTTGGCGGCCACCACCAGCGGGGTGACGCCCTTGTTGTCGCGCGCGTTGACGTTGGCACCCTTGCCCACCAGGAACTGCATCCACAGCAGGTCGCGCCGCTGCGTCACGATATGCAGCGCGGTTTCGCCGGTCGATACGTCCTTGGTGTTGACGATCTGGCTGGCAGGATTTTGCAGCGCCTCGTTCACCTTGTCGCCGTCCTTCTTGCGCACGGCATCGAGGAACTTGTAGCTTTCCGAGAACTGGGCCAGTGCCGGGCCGGCCGGCAGCAGCACCGCAGCAGGCGCCAGGGCGCACAGGGCAAGAGCGATGCGGCGCGAATTGGCCCTCTTGATCGACACGGCTGCATTCCTCCTCTGGCGTGGCCACGGTGCACGTGGCCCTTGCAAGCGCGCTGTTAGCAGAGCATGAACCGCCACGCCATGGATCACCCCTCGTTCTTGCCGATTATTGCCCGCAAGTGCCTGTCGGCACTGGCGCTGGCCACCGCCCTCACCCTGCCGCTGGCAGCCTGCAGCAGCGGTGCGCCGGCATCGGATGCGCCGCTGGCCGGGGCGCAGCTGGGGGGCGATTTCACTTTGGTGAACGAAGCCGGCAAGACCGTGCATGCCGCCGATTTCGCCGGCAAATATACCGTGTTCTATTTCGGCTATACCTATTGCCCCGATGTCTGCCCGCTCGACACCGCCAACCTGATGCAGGGCTATCACGCCTTTGCCAAGGCGCACCCGGACAAGGCAGCCCGCCTCGTGCCGATCTTCGTCTCGATCGATCCGGCCCGCGATACGCCGCAAGTGCTGGCGCAGTTCACCGGCAATTTCGGCAAGGAACTGGTCGGGCTTACGGGCAGCGCCGACCAGATTGCCACCGTAGCCAAGGAATTTGCCGTCTATTACCAGAAGCGCGCCGCACCCAAGGGCGCCGCGCCACAGGCCTATCTGATGGACCACAGCCGCGCGGCCTATCTGATGGGGCCCGATGGCAAGCCGATCGCCCTGCTGCCGGTGGAACAGAACGGCGAGGCCGTGGCCGCCGAACTGACGCGCTGGGTGCGCTGAGACATGGCCACGCCCCCCAATACCGGCGCGCCGCAGGACCGCTTCTGGGATCGCCCGATCGAAACGCTATCGCGCGATGAATGGGAAGCGCTGTGCGATGGCTGCGGCAAGTGCTGCCTGCACAAGCTGGAAGACGAAGACACCGGCGAAGTCTATCACACCAACGTCGCCTGCCGCTTGCTCGACACCAAGACCGCGCGCTGCAGCGACTATCGCCACCGCCGCGCCATGGTGCCCGATTGCCTGCGGCTCACCCCGCGCCTGGTGGCGCAAGTGGCCTGGCTGCCGGCAACCTGTGCCTATCGCCTGCGCGCCGCCGGCGAGCC
>NZ_KE148381.1:53246-53508 GCF_000410615.1 Novosphingobium sp. B-7
GCCGCTGCCCGCTTGGCACTACCTGGAAAGCGGCGATCGCCAGGCCGTGCACCGCGCCGGGGTTTCGGTGGTGGGCAAGGCGATCAGCGAAGTGGTGGCCGGCCCGCTGGAAAACCACATCGTCAGCGATGTGGAATGGGATGGCGACGCGCCTGGCAGCCCGCGTGCGCCGATCGGCTTTCGCCTGCCGTGATCGACTGGCTGCGCCGCGCTGCCGAACCGGAAGCGGCCCAGGCACCTGCGCCGGTGGTCAACGTGGCCG
>NZ_KE148382.1:0-4845 GCF_000410615.1 Novosphingobium sp. B-7
TGGCGGGCCTGGCCTGCGCCATCGGCGTATCGCTGTTCGCGCGGCAATCGCCGCTGGGCCTGGCGCGCCACATTTCCTGGGGCGTGCTGCCGCTGGTGGCCGGCCTGTTCGTGGTGGTAGAGGCGGTGGATCGTACCGGCGCGATCGGCGCCCTGGCGCGGATGCTGTCGCAGGCCACGGCCCAGCCGGCAACGACTGCGCTGGCCGCCGGAACGGTGCTGGCGTTTGTCTGCAACATCATGAACAACCTGCCCGCCGGGCTGGTCGCGGCCGGAACAGTGGCCCTGGCACATCCGCCGCGCGTGGTCGTCGATGCCCTGCTGATCGGTGTCGATCTTGGGCCGAACCTGTCGATCACCGGCTCGCTCGCCACGATTCTGTGGCTGCAGGTGATCCGGCGCGAGGGCGAAGACGTGGGCTTTGCCACGTTTTTCAAGCTGGGCCTGATCGCGATGCCGCCCGCCCTCGCCCTCGCGCTGCTGTGCCGGGTATTTCTGGCTTAGCTTAGCCCAGCTGGCGGTCGAGCCAGCTTGCGGCCAGGTTTGTCCACTGCCCGGCCGGCGCATTGGCCGGGCCGGTGCCAAAGCCGTGGCCGCCTTCTTCAAAGAAATGCGCCTCCACCGGGCGGTGGGCGGCCTGCATCGCTTCGATGAACAGCGTGCTGTTCTGCCACGGCACGGCCGGATCATCGAACGAATGCGCCAGCATCACCGGCGGCGTCTGCACGCCGACATGGCGCGCCGGCGATCGCCGCGCGATCAGCGCCGCATCGGGATGATCGCCCAGCAAGCGGCTGCACGACAGCGCGTGAGTATAGGGCGGCTCCATCGCGATGACCGGATAGACCAGCACGCCGCAGGCCGGCCGCGCATCCAGACGGTCGATCGCATCGCCTGGCGCGAACAAGGCCTCGTCATACCCGGTCAGCAGCGAAGCGGCGAGATGGCCACCGGCGGAAAAGCCGATCGCCGCCACCTGCGCCGGATCAAACCCGTGTGTGCCGGCCAAGGCACGGATCTGCCGCATCGCGCGCTGGGCATCGGCCAGCGGCACATCGGCGCGCGGGGTCCAGCCTTCGCCGGGCAGGCGATAGACCAGCACGAACACGGTATAGCCCAGCGCGGTAAACCGCGCGGCCACGTCCACGCCTTCGTTGCGCACCGAAACGAAGGTATAGGCGCCACCCGGAATCACCAGCAGCGCGCGGCCATTGCCGTGTTGCGGGCGGAACACGCGCAGTTCCGGTACAGCCACGTCGGTCACGAACGTGGCCGCCAGATCGGCCGCGCGCCCGGCCGGGTGAAAGATTCCACCTGGCGCCACGCGCCCCTGCCACAGCGGCACGGCCTCTGCCGCCTGCCACGCCGGCGGCAGGGCGCTCGCCCCGATCGGGGTTTGCAACGGCGCGCGCGCATGGCCCGCCGCGGCATCGGCAAACGAACCGGCCATCATGGCGCCCCCCAACAGGCCCAGCATGCCCCGCCGGTTGATTGCATGGTCCATCGCCCTTCCCTTCGCACGTTCGCGCTTTCCAGCGTCAATACTTGAAGCCGATGCGAATGCCATAGGTGCGCGGCGGCGCATAGCTTGCCGTGGTCGAACTCCACACCGGCGTCACGAGCGTGGGAATGCGGCGATCTTCCAGATTGTTGACGAACAGGTTGACATAGGCGTGGCCGCTGGCCTCGTCGAACTGCAGGTTGAGGTCGGTCTTGGTATAGCCATCGATCAGGCCCTGCGCGATGTTCTGCGCCGTGGCATAGCTGTGGGTCTGGTAATAGAAATCCACCGCCGGCGTGATCTTGGCGCCAGAGGCAAATGTGAACGTGTGGCCATAGCTGGCGCGCGCGCTGAACGTCGGGGCATTGGGCAGGCGCTTGCCGGTGTTGTCGGTCGTGGCGGCATTGATTGGCGCATAGCCCAGGAGCGGCGCAAAGATGTTGTACATCGTATCGGCATAGAGCAGCCCATCGGGCGTATTGGCAAAGCTGCGGAACTTGGCGTCCATCAGCGAGATATAGCCCGAGAAGCGATCGGCCGAGGTCGGCCGGAACGTGGTTTCCAGCTCCAGCCCGCGAATGCGCGCCTTGGCGGCATTGGTCGTCACCGCGATCGGCCCCTGCACCGGATCGACGATGATCGTCGAAACCTGCAGGTCGCGATAGTCCATCTGATAGCCCGTCAGACCCACGAACAGGCGGTTGTTGAGCAGGTTGGCGCGCAGGCCCGCTTCATAGTTGGTCACGGTTTCAGGCGCATACTGGCGGAACGCAGCGGGGTTGGTGCTGGCCTGCAGGCCGCCGCCGCGATAGCCGGTCGATACCGAGGCATAGCCGATCACGTCAGGCGTGATGTCGGCATCGAAGCCGATCTTCCAGTTCACCTTGCTGAACTTGGCCTCCGGACGGTTGCTGTCATCGGTATAGGCGAGGGCAAAGGTCGGGCAGGTCGTGGAGCTGATATTGGCGCGCGTCACCGTGTCGCCCTGGCAGACCAGCTGCTGCTCGCGCGAGAACACCTTGTCCCAGGTGGAACGCAGGCCCAGGTTGATGCGCAGGCCCGATACCGGCTTGAGCGTGGCCTGGCCGAACAGCGCCTTGGAACGGCTGCCCGTGCCCGAATAGGTGTTGACCACGTCCACCGCGCTGATCGTGGAAATCTGGTTGCCGGTGCCGGCCACCTTGGCGCCAAAGATGTTGTACACGCTGTTGAACGGTGCCGGCGCGGTGTTGCCGGCGTGCAGCAGGCGCTGTCCCGAGGGCTGCTTGTCTTCCGAGATATAGGCGCCGGCAACCAGCTTGATCGGCCCGCTTTCATAGTTCACGTCAAGTTCGTGCGACCAGGTCTGCATGCGCTGGTTGATGTATTCCTGCGAGAATACGCCGCTGGTTGCGGTCACGCCGTTGTTCTTGAGTTCGGAATAGCCAGCCAGCCAGGTCAGGCTAAGCGCGCCCGATGCGCGCCACACCATCTTCGAGCGCACGTCATAGCTTTTGACCGCCTGGCGATTGTTGGTCACCAGATCGAGGCCGGGATTGACCGCATCGCTCGGCACGATCACGCCCTGGCCAAACGTGCCGGCCTTGAGATCGGCATTGGGATAATAGGTATAGTTGCGCAGATAGACCGCCGGCACGGTGCTGTTGTTTTCGCCATAGGCGCCCGAAACGCGCCAGCTCAACGTCGGGGTGATATCCCACTTGGCAGTGACACGCACGGCCGACAGATCGGTCTTGTCAAAGCGGTCGGTCTTGAACTGCGGGCCATAGCCGTCGTTGATCTGATGGAAGGCGGCAATGCGGATGCCGAACGTATCGGCAATCGGCAGGTCGATCGCGGCCTGGGCGCGGATATCGTTGAAGCGGCCATACTGCACACTGGCGCTGCCGCCCAGGTTGCGCCCCGGATCAGCGGTATTGATGTTGACGACGCCGGCCGTGGCATTGCGGCCATAGACCGTGCCCTGCGGCCCGCGCAGCACTTCGATCGAGGCCACGTCGAACACCGCCATGGTCAGCGCGGCGGAAAACGGATTGTAGATGCCGTCGATCTGCGTGGCGACGGTGGAATAGCCGCTGAAGCCGTTGTTGCTGCCGATGCCGCGAATGGCAAAGCCGTTCTGCGACAGCTTGAGCGAAGGCACCGTGGTGGCCAGCTGTTCGCCGGTGGTCAGCCCTTGGCGATCGAGCAGGCCCTGCGCCACCACGCTGACGGCGATCGGCGCCTTGCTGATGCGCTCGCTGCTCTTTTGCGCGGTGACGACGATTTCGGCCGGTGGCGTATCGGCCACCGCCTCGGGCGAGGCCTGCGGGGCGGCTTCCTGCGCCAAAGCGGTGGTGGGCGCCGTCAGGGCCAAGGCCAGGATGCCGGCCGAGCCGAGCAGGATGGTGCGATGGATCATGTGTCTCTCTCCCTGGTTGGATCGGCGCTGCACCGGCCGGGCCGGCGCGTGGTCGTCCGCGATTCGACGCTACGCCTACGCCATCATTTTCGTTTGCGCAATCGATTGCGCATCGATGCACAAAAATTGCCCTGGCCGCCTTGGCGGGTGTCTCACGCTGTCACGTTGGCTGTCGTCAGGTGGGCTGTCGTCAGGTGGCTTGCGCTCAGGTTGACTGGCGCACCAGCAGGCGCGGCTCGATCCGCACCGAGGCGGCGTCTTCGCCGGCAATGCGCCGCATCAACAGATCGACCATGATCCGCGCCCCTTCGCGCAAGTGCTGGTCGATCGTGGTGAGCGCGGGCACGAGATGCCCGGCGATCGGCAGCCCGTCATAGCCGATCACCTTGATCGTGCCCGGCACGTCACAGCCCATTTCGGCCAGCGCCTTGAGCATGCTGGCGGCCGTCACGTCGGCGCCGGCAACGATGCCATCGGGCATGCTGTCGAGCGCGCCCAGGTGCTTGGCCAGATCGCGATAGGCGGCATCGGGCTCGAAGTGCGAGGGCAGTTCCACCGGCGGCGGCAGGCCGGCAGCGGCCAGCGCGGCGCGCACCCCGGCCAGGCGCTCGCCAAATTCCACCCCCAGCCCCGGCCCGGCAAAGGCCAGCAGGCGGCACCCCCGCGCGATCAGATGTTCGGCCGCCATCTGCCCGCCGCGGAAATTGTCCGATCCCACCGCGCAATGGCGCTGCCCTGGCATCTGCCCGCCCCACACCACCATCGGGCGATAGCGGCGGGCCATGCTTTCGATCACATGGTATTGATCCGATTGGCCGATCACCAGAATGCCATCGACCCGGCCGGTGCCGATATAGCGATCCAGCCAGCGCTCATCATCGGGCAGCACGCGCGAGAGCAGCAGGTCATAGCCATGCTCGACCAGGGCATCGGCGAGGAAGCCG
>NZ_KE148382.1:4933-5283 GCF_000410615.1 Novosphingobium sp. B-7
GTCATTGTGCGCTGGGTGCGCAGGTTGCGGGCGATTGCGTTGGGCTGATAGCCCAGCTTTTCCGCCAGGGCGACGATCCGGCTGGTGGTCTCTTCGCTGACCCGGCCCGTCCCGCTCAGCGCGCGGGATGCGGTTGCGGTGGAAACCCCTGCCAGTTCAGCAAATTGCTTGAGATTCATGTGGTCCGTTTCATCGTATCGCCGCTGCCGCCGGCACCATGGCGCGGCGGCTATCCCACGGCAAGGCCATGCCTGTGCCCAGGCGGGCGCCTATCCCGCCGGCTGGCCAAACGCGCGGCGCAAGGCCGCCAGCCGCGCCGCGATCAACCGGCACGAGGGCGATGCATCGGG
>NZ_KE148383.1:0-227 GCF_000410615.1 Novosphingobium sp. B-7
GATGCCCACCCCGGCGCTGGCGGCGTGCAGGTTGGCTTCGGCCGCGCGGATATCGGGCCGGTTGCGCACCAGCTGCGCCGGCAGGCTGAGCGGCAGGTCATGCGGCAGCGTCACCTGCGCCAGGGCCAGCGGCGGAAGGGAGCCATCGGCCGCGCCCTGTCCGGTAAGATAGGCGAGCAGGTCATGGCTTTGCGCCAGGGCATGTTCGAGCGGCGGGGGGGGGCCCT
>NZ_KE148383.1:237-656 GCF_000410615.1 Novosphingobium sp. B-7
TGCGCCAGTTGCGCCTCTTGCGCCATCAGGTCGACGCCGGCGGCCTGGCCCACGGCCAGCTGGTGGCGGGTGATCGCCAGCAGTTCCTGTTGCAGGGCGATCACCTGGCGCTGGCGATCGACCTGTTCCTGCAGGGCGGCGCGCTGAAACGCGGTGGCCGCCACGGTGTTGATCAGAGTGATCCGCGCGGCCTGCGCCTGATAGGCCTGGGCATCATACTGGGCGCGGGCCTGTTCCACGCTGCGGCGGTTGCCGCCGAACAGATCGAGCGTGTAGCCGACATTCACCTGTGCGGTCTGGAGGCTATAGGTAAAGCTTGAATTGTTGGGCACCGGGGCCAGGTATTGCGATCCCTTGACGCGGTTGGTGGTGGCCCCGGCATCGACCGTGGGAAACAGCACCCCGCGCTGCGCCAGCCA
>NZ_KE148383.1:666-4963 GCF_000410615.1 Novosphingobium sp. B-7
CCACAGCTCGCGCGCTTGTCTCAGCCCGGCGCGCGTGGCGGCCAGATCGGTATTGGCTGCCAGCGCCCGGTCGATCAGCGCATCGAGCGCGGGCGAGCCGAACGCGTGCCACCATTCGCCCGCCACCGCGCCCGCTGACAGCACCTGCGTACCGCCGGCAACGCCATCGGGCGCGGTGATCGCGCTGGGCGTGGCCGGGGCATAGGCGGTTTGCGCAGGGCGCGCGGGGGTGTGGAAATCGGGCCCCACGGCACACCCGCTGGTCAGCACGCAGGCGGCCGCGACAATTACCTGCCGCGCGCTCATGCCGCCTGCTCCGGTTCCTGGGCCGGGCGGACCGGGCGGTTGGAAAACAGATCGATCATCACCGGCAAGACGATCAGGATCAGCACCGGCGCCAGAAGGATGCCGCCCACCACCACCATGGCCAGCGGGCGCTGCACCTGGCTGCCGATGCCTGTCGATACCGCCGCCGGCAGCAAGCCGACACAGGCGGCGATGCAGGTCATCATCACCGGGCGGAAGCGGGTGCGTGCGGCATGCAGCACGGCCTGCGCCCGGTCCATGCCATTGCCGATCAACTGGTTGAAATAGGCCAGCACGAGAATGCCCTCCATCACCGAAATGCCGAACAGGCCGATGAACCCGATCGCCGCCGACACGCTGAACGGGGTTCCGGTCAGCGCCAGGATCAGCACGCCACCGACCAGCGCCATGGGCATCACGCTGGCCGCCAGGGCGGTGTCGCGCACCGACCCGAAGTTGAGGAACAGCAGCATCACGATCAGCGCCAGACTGATCGGCACGACCACTTCCAGCCGGGCAAGCGCGGCCTGGAGATCACCGAATTCGCCCACCCACTCGATGCGGCTGCCGGCGGGCAGCTTCACTTCGGCCGCGATCTTGTGCTGCGCTTCCAGCACCGCGCTGCCCAGGTCGCGCCCGCGCACCGAGAACTTGATCGGGATGTAGCGCGACTGGTTCTCGCGATAGATGAACGAATAGCCCGAGACGAGGCTGACATCGGCCACGGTCGAAAGCGGAATCTGGCTGACCCCGCCGGTGGCATTGGGCACCGCCACTGGGATGGCGCGGATCGCGGCCAGATCCTGGCGGAACTGCGGCGCCAGGCGGATCACGATCGGGAAATTGCGGTCAGAACCATATTCATAGAGGTTGCCCGCCGCCTGCCCGCCGATCGCGGCCTGGACCACGGCGTTGATGTCTCCGGGGGCAAGACCATAGTGCGCGGCCTTGTCGCGGTTGATCTTGATGTTCAGCGTGGGCTGGCCCAGCGCATCGAACACCGACAGGTCGGTAATGCCGGGGATCTTGGCCATGATGCCCTTGATCTGATAGGCGGTTTTTTCCAGCGCCTGCAAATCGTTGCCATAGAGCTTGATCGAATTGGCGCCCTTCACGCCGCTCGCGGCTTCCTCGACATTGTCCTCGATGTTCTGGCTGAAATTGAATTCCACGCCGGGGAAGGGTGCGGCCAGTTCGGCATTCACCTGGCGGGTCAGTGCTTCCTTGGTCACGCCCTTCGGCCATTGGCTGGCCGGCTTGAGTGGCACGTAGAATTCGGCATTGAAGAAGCCGGTGGTGTCGGTGCCGTCGTCGGGGCGGCCAAGCTGGCTGATGACGGTCTTCACCTCGGGATACTTCATCAGCATGTGTCGCATGCGGTTCACCTGGCCCTGCGCCTCTTCCAGGCTGATCGAGGGCGGCAGCGTGGCGCGAATCCAGAAATTGCCCTCTTCCAGCTTGGGCAGGAATTCCAGGCCCAGCCCATGCATGGCAATGCCGGCTGCCAGCAGCAGCGCCGCCATGGTGCCCAGCGCCACCACCCGATTGGCCAGCGCAAAGCGCAGCGCCGGATCATAGACGCGGCGCATCGCGCGCACGATCGGCGTCTCGCGCTCTTCCTCCTCGTCCTTGAGCAGGAAGGCCGAAAGCACCGGCGCCACGGTGAACGTGGCGATCAGCCCGCCGACGATGGCATAGGCATAAGTCTTGGCCATCGGGCCGAAGATATGCCCTTCCACCCCGGTCAGCGTGAACAGCGGCAGGAAGCCGGCGATGATGATCGCCGCGGCAAAGAAGATCGCGCGGTTCACCTCGGCGGCCGACATTTCGATGATGCCCAGCTTGCCAAAGAAGCTGGCGATGCCGCCTTGGTGATCGAGCGCGCCAGTGGCGGCAAAGCGCGCGCGCGGTGGCTGGGCCAGATGGCGGAAGATGTTTTCCACCATGATCACCGTGGCATCGACGATCAGCCCGAAATCGATCGCGCCGACCGACAGCAGGTTGGCCGATTCCCCGCGCAGCACCATGATCAGGATCGAGAACGCCAGGGCAAAGGGAATCGTGGCCGCCACCACCAGCGCGCTACGGAACGTGCCCAGGAAGATCCACTGCACGGCAAAGATCAGCGCGATGCCGAATACCATGTTTTCCAGCACGGTATGCGTCGTCACGTCGATCAGGTCGGTGCGGTCATAGATCTTTTCGAGATGGACGCCGGGTGGCAGGATGCCCTCGTTGTTGATCTTGTCGACCTCGGCCTCCACCGCCTTGAGCGTGGGCAGGCTCTGCTCGCCGCGGCGCATCAGGATGATGCCCTGGACGATGTCGTCATCGTTGTCCTGGCCGACGATGCCCAGGCGCGGCTGGTTGCCCACCTCTACCGTGGCAATGTCCTTGACCTGCACTGGCTTGCCCGCCGCCGGGGTGGCCACCAGCGTATCGCGGATATCGTCCATCGAATGGATCAGGCCCACGCCGCGCACCACGGCCGATTGCGGGCCCAGGTTGATCGTCTGGCCGCCGACATTGCCGTTGGCATTGTTGATGGCGTTGAGTACCTGGCCCAGCGACAGGCCGTAGGCAACCAGCTCGCGCTGATCGATCGTGACCTCATAGGTCTTGCTCTTGCCGGCCCAGCCGTTGACATCGATTACCCCGGGCACCGCCTTGAACCGGCGCTGCAGGATCCAGTCCTGGATGGTCTTGAGATCGGTGACGGAATAGTTTTTCGGCCCGACGATGCGATAGCGATAGATTTCGCCGATCGGGCTGGTGGGCGAAATGCCCGGCTGGGCGCCGCCGGGCAGGGGCGGCACTTGCGACAGGGCATTGATGACCTGCTGCTTGGCCTGGTCATAGTCGTAATCGAACGTGAACTGCACGCGCACGTCCGACAGGCCGAACAGCGAGATCGTCTCCACCTTCTTGACGTTCTTGATGCCCGCCAGCTGGATCTCGATCGGCATGGTGACGGTGCGCTCGATCTCACCGGCGGACTGGCCGGGGTTCTGCGTCACCACCTCCACCATCGGCGGCACGGGATCGGGATAGGCTTCGATATTGAGCAGGCGAAAGGCAATGCCCCCGCCCACCAGGAACAGCGCCAGCAAGATGAGCACAAGCACGCGATGGCGCAGGGCCAGGGCAACGACAGGGTTCATGCCTCGCGCTCCCTCAATCCGCCTTGGCGCCACGGTCGATGAACAGGCTGCCTGCCGTCACCACCGTTTCGCCTGGCTTGAGCCCGCTCGTCACCTCGACGATGCCGCCGCCCACCTGGCCCGTGCCGATCGGGCGCAGCACCAGGCTGTGGCGGCGCATGTCGGCCACCCAGACGCGCGCGGTGTCCCCTTCGAAGATCACAGCCTCTTCCGGCACGATCAGCGCCTGGCGTGCGCCGCCCGTTTCCAGCGCAAAGCTGACATAGGTTTCGGGCTTGAGCCGCCCATCGGGATTGGCGATCTGCGCGCGTACGGTCAGCCGGCGTGTGGCCGGATCGATCATCGGCGCCACATAGGTCAGCGGCGCGCGCAAGGTGGTGCCATCGGGCAGGCGCACCAGCGCCATCTGGCCCAGGCGGGCCAGCCCGGCGTCTTCCTCGCGCAGGTTGCCGACCAGCCACACGCGCGAGAAATCGGAAATGGTGAAAGCCTGGGTGGCCGCGCCGCCGGTGGCACTGGCCACGTTCTGGCCCATGCCGATCAACCGCTGGGTGACCACGCCGCCCACTGGCGCGCGGACAATCCCTTCGCCATGGCTGATGCTGCCCAGTGCGCGGCGGCGGCCCTGGGCGGCCAGCAGATTGCCTTGCGCGGCGGCAAGATCGGCATCGGCCTGCTGCGCATCCTTGAGCGCGGCGCCCTTGTTGGCGGCCAGATCGTGCAGGCGGGCGGCATTGGCCTGCGCCACCTTGACCGCGGCGGCGGCGGTCATGATGTCGGCCTCGCTCTGCGCGGCTTCGTTGGCGGCCACGGCAAACAGCGGTTGGCCG
>NZ_KE148383.1:5643-5864 GCF_000410615.1 Novosphingobium sp. B-7
CGCCGGGCGGGCAACGCTGACCTCGATCGCCGTGCCCGGCGGGGTGTGCAGCCGCGCGTTGTCGAGCAGGTTGGCAATGGCCATGGCCACCAGGCCGGGGTTGCCGTGGGTCATCACCACCTCTTCCGCCCCGAGCAGGGCGATGCTGCGCCCGCCCGCCAGCACATCGGGCGTGCGATCGGCCACGACGGCCACGGCCAGCCCGGCTAGGTCGAAACGCT
>NZ_KE148384.1:0-4724 GCF_000410615.1 Novosphingobium sp. B-7
TTGCCAACCCTTGCCGCCGTTCTGCGCGGCAGCGGCAGCGACCTTGGCGGCGGCACGGGCAGCGTCTTCCTTTTCCCGCGCGGTCAGGCGGCGGGCCACGGCCAGGAACTGGTCCACCGCGGCGCGGCCCTGCGGGCCATCGGCCGACACGGTGATCGTGTCACCCTGCTTGAGGCCCAGTTGCAGCAGGGACACCAGGCTTTTGGGATCGGCGCTGTCATTGCCGTGGCGGACGCGCAGCGCGGCGGGCGCGGCGCGTGCCGCATCCATCCAGGCAGAAGCGGGGCGGGCGTGGAGGCCTGCGGGATAGTCCACCGTCCACTGCGCGCTGTGGGCCAGATCGGCCACTGGCGCTGCGGATGTCGGGGCGGCGCCATCTTCGCCCAGGGCGCGGGCAATGGCATGGGGATCATCGCTGGCGATCAGCGCGGCCAGGCGTGCCTCGTCCTGGATCAGGCGGGTCAGCCGGCGCAGGATGGCGATGTGGCTGTCGGAACTGGCGGCAATGCCCACCACTAGTTGCGCGGTCTGTCCGGGGTTCCATTCCACCCCTTCGCGCAGTTGCAGCACGGCGATGCCGTCGCGCCGCACCAGGCCCTTGTCTTCGCCCAGGCCATGCGGGATCGCCACGCCGGCGCCCAGGAAGGTGTTGGCCACGTCCTCGCGGCGGACCATGCTGTCTTCATAGCCCGGCGCCACGCATCCGGCTGCCACCAGCATCTGCCCCGCCTGGCGAATCGCGTCTTCCTTGCTCGTGGCCGTGGCGGCGATGCGCACCAGAACGGCATCGCCAGCGGCTGCGCCATGTGGCGCATCTTCGGGCAAAATCGCGGGGTTGGGCTGCATTTCGCGCATCTCTCCTGGGGCCATTGGTCGGCGAGCTTGGGCCGCCGCTGTGTGTTGAGAAAACGTTTTCTCGTGAATTTTGTCAAGAGGCTTGCGTAAATGGGCGGATTGGGGCCATGCTTGCCACGAAAACAGGCCGAAGGGCCGGGGTTTTGGAGAGAACGTTTTCTGATGGCGGTGGGGATCAAGGATGTAGCGCGGGTGGCCGGTGTTTCGGCCGCCACGGTTTCGCGGGTGCTGGCGGGCAAGGCAGTGGACGCGGCCATGCAGGCGCGCGTGCTCGATGCGGTGAAAAGCACCGGCTATCGTCCCAACCTGGCGGCGCGGCGGTTGCGCTCACGGCATTCCAACGTGATCGGGCTGATCGTGGCTGATATCCGCAACCCGTTTTTCACCGCCGTCTCGCGCAGCGTGGAAACCGTGGCAGCCGCGCGCGGCATGCAGGTGATCTTGTGCAACACCGATGAAGATCCCGCCAAAGAGGCGATGTATCTTGACCTGATGCACCAGGAACGCGCTGCGGGTGTGATCCTGGCGCCCTCGCGCCAGCGCGTGGCCCGCACCGAATGGCCGGGGGGAGAGCGCCCGGTGGTCCTGATCGACCGCGCCATTCCCGGTGCCGATCTCGATTGCGTGCTGCTCGACAACGAACGCATGGCGGGCGTGCTGGTGGAGCATCTCCACGCCCAGGGCCATCGCCGCATTGCCGGCCTGTTCGGCGCGATGAGCACGACCGGCCTGGAACGCCGCGCCGGGTTCGAGCGCGCGGCCAAGGCCCTCGGGCTGGAGACGCAGGCGATCGCCGTGCCCCACAGCGCCGGCGAGGCCGAGCGCGCCCTGGCCGGCCTGCTGTCTGGCCCGCAGCGCCCCGATGCCGTGGTGGCAAGCAACGGGGTCATGCTGCTCAACGTGCTGCGCACCCTGCGCGCGCAGGGTCTGTCGGTGCCCAACGACATGGCGCTGGCCGGGTTTGACAACAACGACTGGATGGATTTCGTCGGCCAGGGCGCCAGTGGCGCGGGCGGGATCAGCGTGATCGAGCAGCCGGTCGAGGAAATCGGCCGCACTGCCACCACCATGCTGCTCGACCGGTTGGACAATCCGCGGGCGCCCACCCGCAAGGTGGTGCTCGCGGGCAAGTTGGTGGCGCGAGGTTAGACCACGACAACCTCGCGGGAAGGGCGGCGCACGCGGCTGGCGAGGCGCGCGCCAAGTTCCATCCCCGGACGCTCGACCAGGCGATAGGCATACCGCGCCACGGTCACGATGACGACGAGGTAGAGCACCGTCACGCCGTCCATGATGAACGGCGATTGCTTGATCGTGGCCAGATCGGTGCCGGGCACCACGGCGGGCGAGTGCAGCAGCTTGGCCACGACTTTCAGCACGTTGGCGACGACGAAGGCGATGAAGAAATGCACCATGTAGATCGAATAGGAGGTGCGCCCGAGGAACAGGCAGAACGGCTTTTTGAGGAGCTTGGCAACCGCGCCATCTTCGAACGAGACAGCCGCGATCACGAACAGGAACACGATCGGAGCCACCATGAACAGGCCATAGCCCGCGCCGAAAGTAAGCATGGCAAAGGCCGCCGCGATCGCGACGATCTGGAACGGCGTGGCCGGAATGCGCGAGAACGTGCCACGATAGTTCCACAGCGCCACGCCGATGAAGAACGAATAGATGCAGCGCGGTAGAAACGCATAGAAGCCCGGTTCGCCATCGGCATGGATCAGCCAGGCAAGCCCAAGCGCGATGGCAGCAAACTGGCACAGCCGCACGTGCCGCTTGGCCAGGAGCAGGATCAGCGCGAACAGGACATAGCTGACCAGCTCGACGCTGATACTCCAGCTCGGCCCGTTCCATTCCGATCCGGGAATCGGCAGGAAGCCGTTGAGCAGGAAGAAGTTGGCTGGAACGCCCGACAGTGTGCGATTTTCGCTGAACGGCGGCCGAGCCAGGGGCAGCGCGATCTTGTGCGAGAGAATATAGAGCGTGGTTTCAGCGCAGAGGAACGCGGCCAGCATGACGAGGTGGAGTGGCCAGACCCGGGCAATGCGCTTGATCGCGAAAATCTTGAAGTCTTGCCGGTTATGGATCTTGTCCTGATAGGCGCAGGCGATGACAAAGCCGCTCAAGACGAAAAAGAATTCCACGAACAGGAACGAATTGCGCACGTAGTGCCAGAAATAGATGTGGCTGCCCACTTGCAGGTGATGCAGCGCCACCGACAGCGCCGCGAAACCGCGCAGGCTGTCGATCGCTTCGAACCGATGGGGCGAGGGCCTGCTGCTGATGGCGACGTTCGAGATTGGCTCTTGTGCCATGGTCTAGCGATCCTGAAAGGGGGCAGGGATCAGTCGCGTCTCGGCTCTGTTGGGCGAGATTGCGGCAGGGCCATTTGCAAAGCATGCAAATAAAGGCCGATATGGCGTTCAGAATTGCTGATTATTATTTTTTAAAATCATTCTGATATAGCGGTTTTATAAGTCAAAGCTGCTGGCGGTCACAAGACGTGCGGCGGAAACCTGTAAAAAAGTTCATGTTTTTTTGAAATATTCAGCAACGTTGCTGATGTGTGCGGCATGATTCCAAACGCATGACGATTTTTTAATACCGAGGTCATGCGTTTTTGCCGGCCTTGCCGGCGCTTCGCCTTCCGCAACGTGCGCTTGGCCGCGCCTGCCGAAGCGGGCAGGCAGTCCTGCTGCGCGCAAAAGTTGCCCTTTCGTCTTCGCATTTGCACAAGACTTGGCCTAGAGAGGGCCGCATCGCCCGGCCAGGCCGGGCCCAGGCAGGAGAGATTCGCCCGATGAGCACCCAGACCCCCGTGATCGACAGCGCCCCCGCCGCACCCGCTGCGCCGGCGCCCAATCCGCAATCGGGGCAGCCGGTCACGCTCACTCGCTTTCTGATCGAGCAGCAGCGGCGGCCGGATTCGCCCTGTCCGCCGCAATTGCGCCTGTTGCTGGAAACCGTGGCGCGCGCCTGCAAGGCAATCAACTTTGCCATTTCAAAGGGCGCGCTGGGCGATGTGCTGGGTTCGCTGGGCAGTGAAAACGTCCAGGGCGAAGTGCAGAAGAAGCTGGACGTGATCGCCAACGACCTGCTGCTCGATGCCAACGAATGGGGCGGGCAACTGGCCGCGATGGCGTCGGAAGAAATGGAATCGCTCCATCCCATTCCGGGCCGTTTCCCCAAGGGCGAATACCTGCTGGTGTTCGATCCCATCGACGGGTCGAGCAACATCGACGTGAACCTGTCGGTCGGCACGATCTTTTCGGTGCTGCGCGCGCCCGAGGCCTGCGCCGGGCGCGACGTGGCCGAGGCCGATTTCCTGCAGCCCGGCACCAGCCAGGTGGCGGCCGGCTATGCCATCTATGGCCCGCAGACGCTGCTGGTGCTGACCGTGGGCACCGGCGTCTATGAATTCACACTGGACCGCGAGATCGGTTCGTGGCGGATGACCGACGGGCCGATGCAGATGCCGCGCGGCAACCGCGAATTCGCCGTCAACATGGCGCGCCGCCGCCAGTGGTCGCCGCACGTGGCGCGCTATATCGAAGAGCGCATTCAGGGCAGCGAAGGCCCCCTGGGCGTGGATTACAACATGCGCTGGCCCGCCTCGATGGTGGCCGACGTGCACCGCATCATCAAGCGCGGCGGGATTTTCCTCTACCCGGCCGATCACCGCAAGGGCGGTAGCGCGCGCCTGCGCCTGCTCTATGAAGCCAACCCGATGAGCATGCTGATCGAGCAGGCCGGCGGCGCATCGAGCAATGGCCATGCGCGCATTCTCGACCTGGTGCCCACTGGCCTGCACGAACGCGTCGGCGTGATCCTGGGCGATCCGGAAGAAGTCGCCGCCGCCAGCGAGC
>NZ_KE148384.1:4735-4997 GCF_000410615.1 Novosphingobium sp. B-7
GCCGCAGGGCTAAGCGCCGAGGCTGGCGCGCACGGCGGCGACGGGGGGCGGGCCATGGACATGTTCGCCGCGTTGCAGGCCTTCGTGGCCGTGGTGGACGAGGGTGGCTTTGCCCCGGCGGCGCGGCGCGCGGGGCAGGCCACGTCATCGTTCACCCGCCATGTCGATGCGCTGGAAGCGGCGCTGGGCACCCGGCTGTTTACGCGCACCACCCGCCAGGTCAGCCTGACCGAGGCGGGCGAGGCCTATTACCCGCGCGCCC
>NZ_KE148384.1:5250-6370 GCF_000410615.1 Novosphingobium sp. B-7
GCTCGATTCCTCCAGCCTGGTGGCGCGGCGGCTGGCGCCGCAACGCCGCCTGGTCTGCGCCAGCCCGGCCTATCTTGCCGCGCATGGCACGCCCCAGGTGCCGCAGGACCTGGCCGATCACGCCTGCCTGACCTTTGCCTTTGCCGATGGCGAGCGGCGCTGGCGGCTGACCCGCGACGGCCAGCACGAATGGGTGCGCGTGGCCGGGCCACTGCGCACCAACCACGCCGATACGATCCGCGAAACCGCACTGGCCGGGGCGGGACTCGCGCTCTTGCCCACCTGGCTGGTGGGTGAAGACGTGGCGCAGGGGCGGCTGCGCCCGGTGCTGGCTGAGTGGCACGGCGACATTGCCCGCCCCGGGGCGCCGCCGCCGGGCGATCCCGGCATCCACGCGCTTTACCTGCCCGATCGGCGCGGCATGGCCAAGGTGCGCCTGCTGGTCGATTTCCTGGCGGAAAGTTTTGGCACGCCGCCCTATTGGGAGCGGTGCCTGCCGGGCTGAGCTTTGCCCGCCATCATTGCGTGAAATGCAATAGTGCGTGCCACTTGGGGCAGATTATCATTTGCCGGCCAATGGTGCATAGGGGGTGCAACCAAGCCCGGCAGCAACCGTTTCCCCCCGGCCTGCCCCTGCACGAGAGCCCTGATCATGTCGGACACCATCCTTGCCGGCGCGCCCGCGCGCCAGGCGTCTCAGCCATCGGCGCAAACGCCACGCCCGGTTCTGGGCAATGCCCTGATCCTGGCGATGGCCGCCACCACTGGCCTCGCCGTCGCCAATATCTATTACAACCAGCCGATGCTGGGCCTGATCGAAACCAGCATGCCCGGTGCGCTGACGGCGCTGGTACCCACGGTCACGCAGCTGGGCTATGCCCTGGGGCTGTTCCTGCTGGTGCCATTGGGCGACCGGGTCGAGCGGCGCGGGCTGATCGTCCTGCAGTTCCTGCTTCTCTCCGTTGCGCTGGTGCTCGCCGCCGTCGCGCCCACGCCCGCGCTGCTGCTCGGCGCCTCGCTCGTGCTTGGCGCGCTGGCCACGGTAGCGCAGCAGATCGTGCCGTTTGCCGCGCACCTGGCCCCGGCCGAACGCAGCGGCGCAGTGATCGGCAAAGTCATG
>NZ_KE148385.1:0-6813 GCF_000410615.1 Novosphingobium sp. B-7
TGGCCAGGCGCGCACTATCACCATTGATCTTGCCGAACGCGATGGCGCGCTGTGCCTGGCGATCGGCGACGATGGCCAGGGCTTTGCCGGGCCGCCGCCCCATGCCCTGCCCGCCTCGCTCGCCACGCGCGCCGCCGCGCTGGGCGGTTCGTTTGCGCTGGAAACGCGTGCCGGCCACACTTGCTTGCTTTTCACCCTGCCGCTGGACCTGTCATGACCCGCATTCTCATTGCCGATGACCATGCCTTTCTGCGCGCCGGGCTGGAACAGGTCTTGGGCCGCCTGGGGCACGAGATCGTTGCCTCGGTCGGTGATGGCGCGGCGGCGCTTGCCGCCATTGCCCAGACCCGGCCCGATCTGGCGATCGTCGATCTGCGCATGCCCGCGCCCGATGGCGTCGGCGTCCTCTCCACGCTGCGCGATGCCGGCGATGCCTTGCCCGTGCTGATCCTGGCGGCCGAACTCGACGATGCCAGCCTGGTTGCGGCAGTGCAACGCGGGGTCAATGCCATCGTCCTCAAGCATGCCCCGCCCGGCGCGCTGCAAGCAGCGATCACCGCCGTCATGGCCGGAGAGCGCGCCATTGCCATGGACCTGATGGAGCGCGCCTTTGCCGCCGCCACGCGCCCTGCGGCCACGGGCGAAGACGCCATGGCCGCCTTGTCCGATCGCGACCGCCAGATTGCCGAAGGCGTCGCCGCCGGCCTGCGCAACCGCGATATCGCCGATAGCCTGGGGGTGACCGAGGGCACGGTAAAGATCAACCTCCACCGCCTCTATGACCGCCTGGGCGTGGCCAACCGCACCGAACTGGCGCTGCTGGTCAAGACCGGCGCCCACCCGCGCCCGTGATCTGGCGCGCATGGGCCAATGCCGGTGGGGGCTTTTGCTCCTGTGTGGACGTTCTAGCGTCTTGCACAAGCAGAACAGCGGGACCCCGGATCAAGTCCGGGGTGACGAGAAAATATAGGTAACGTAAAAACTTGTCGTCACCCCGGACTTGATCCGGGGTCCCGCTTGATAACACCCGCCCGCGCCTCAGCCGTCCTAACGTCCAGTCAACATCGTGCGCACGCGCTGCTCCAGATCGCCCACGGCAAAGGGCTTGGTCAGGATCTGCATCCCCGGCTCCAGATGGCCACTGCCGATGATCGCGTTCTCGGCATAGCCGGTAATGAACAGCACCGGCGTGGCAGGCCGGTGGCTGCGCGCGGCGTCGACCATCTGGCGGCCGTTCATGCCGCCGGGCAGGCCCACGTCGGTCACCAGCATGTCGATCGGCGCATCCGATTGCAGGATCTTGAGCCCCTGCGCGCCGTCTTCGGCTTCCAGCACGTGATGGCCCATGTCTTCCAGCGCGGTCACCACCAGCATGCGCACCAGCGGCTCGTCATCCACCACCAGCACGGTGCCTTGCCCCGGCGCCGGCGCGGGATCGGTGGCCGACATGAAGTGCCCGCTCAGCTCGCCCTGCGCCTGTTCCGCGCCGTAATAGCGCGGCAGGTAGATGCACACCGTGGTGCCGCTGCCTTCCTCCGAATAAATCCGCGCGTGGCCGCCCGATTGCTTGGCAAAGCCATAGATCATCGACAGGCCCAGCCCCGTGCCCTGCCCCAGCGGCTTGGTGGTGAAGAACGGATCGAACGCCTTGGCGATGACATCGGCCGACATGCCCACGCCAGTGTCAGAGACGCACAGCGAGAGATACTGGCCCGGCGGAATTTCGTGGGCGTCGGCGCTGCGTGCATCGAACCAGCGATTGGCCGTCTCGATCGTGATGCGGCCGCCATCGGGCATGGCGTCGCGGGCGTTGAGACACAGGTTGAGCAGCGCGTTTTCCAGCTGGCTGGCATCGACCAGCGCGGTCCACAGCCCCGCCGCCCCGACGCATTCCACCGCAATCGCCGGCCCCACCGTGCGCCGCACCAGATCGGCCATGCCGTTGATCAGATCGTTGATGTCGGTCGGCCGGGGATCGAGCGTCTGGCGCCGCGAAAAGGCCAGCAGGCGATGGGTCAGTGCAGCAGCACGGCGACCGGCCGCCTGGGCCATGGCCAGATACTTCTCCACCTCGGCAAAGCGGCCTTGGGCGAGGCGCGTGCCGATCATTTCCAGGGAGCCGGAAATCCCCGCCAGCAGATTGTTGAAATCGTGCGCCAAGCCGCCGGTCAGCTGGCCGACGGCTTCCATCTTCTGGGCCTGGCGCAGCTGTTCCTCGGCGTGCATCAGTTCCGCGGTGCGATCGGCCACGCGCTGTTCCAGCGTATCGGTCAGGCGGCGTAGTTCGTCGGTCACGCGGTCGCGCTCGGCCTCCACCGCGCGCCGCGCCTCCAGGTCCAGCAGCACGCCGGGAAAACGCCGGGCCTGGCCCTGCGCATCGGCTTCCACCCGGCCCACCGCCTCGACCCAGGCATAGCGGCCCTCGTGGCCCCTGACGCGGTATTGGTGGCGATAGTGCCCCAGATCGGCCAGGCATGCGGCAATCGCGGCATCGACACCGGGCTTGTCGTCGGGGTGCACGGCCTCGAGCAGGCGATCGATGGTATAGCTCACCGGGTCAGCGCTGGGCGGCAAGCCGAATACGCCGGCAAAGCCTTCATCCACGGCCACCTGCCCGTTCGGGATGTCCCACATCCAGGTGCCGATGATCGCGCCAGCGGCAAGCGCCAGTTGCACCCGCTGCACGTTGTCGCGCGCCAGGGCCTCGCTCCGCCGCAGCGCAGCCTCTTGCGCCTTGCGCGCGGTAATATCGCGGAACAGCACGGAAACCTGGCGATTGCTGGCCGGCCCGACGCGCCGCGCCGATACTTCGATAAAGCGCTCGGCGGTCACGAACTCGCGCTCGAACCGCACCGGCTCGCCGCTGCGCAGCACCTCGCCATAAAGCGCCAGCCAGCCATCGGCCTCGGCCGGAGCGATATCGCGTAGCGTCTTGCCGACAATGCCGGCAATGCCGGTATGGCGCTCATAGCCGCTGTTGGCCTCGATATGGCGATAGTCGCTCATCGGGCCATGCGGGCCATCAAAGAACTCGATGATGCAAAAACCGTCGTCGATCGCCTCGAACAGCGCCTGGCGGTGGGCATCGGCGGCATCGGCGGCATCGCCCGACACCACGCCGGCCTGCCGCAACCGCAGCACTTCTGCCTCCAGTTCCGCGCGGGAAAGAGTCTCGAGTGCCGGTTGATTCACGGTGTTTCCCTGCTTGCCTGGTGTTGGTCACGACAAGGGCAAGATAGGCCCCCGCCAGCGCAACGCACCGCTGGCGGAAACGTGCCCAACCTTTCGGAAAGAAGGAATTTAATCCGGCAGCTGGATCAGGCCGGGCGCGCTTTCGTCAATCGCGGCGGCAGAACCACAGGCAGTGCTCATCTTCCTTGGCGCCTTCATAGGCCGGGACGAACTCCACTTCCACGTCAAACCCGGTATCGCAAAGCACACGCGTGAACTGGCCATCGGGATCGGCCGACCAGATCGCCAGGATGCCGCCGGGGCGCAGGGCCGCATAGGCCGCGGTCAGGCCCGGCGCGGCATAGAGCCGGTCGTTCTGCTTCTGCACAAAGCCATCGGGGCCGTTGTCGACGTCGAGCAGGATCGCATCATAGGCGCCGCGCCCTTGCGCGATCACGTCGTGCACATCGCCCAGCGTCACGCTCACCCGCGGATCATCCAGCTTGCCGGCCATGACATGGGCCAGCGGCCCGCGCGCCCACGTCAGGATTTCGGGCACCAGTTCGGCCACCTGGATGCGCGCCTTGGGGCCCCAGGCATCGAGCGCGGCGCCCAGGGTAAAGCCCATGCCCAGCCCGCCGATCAGCACCGCGGCATCGTGGCGGCCCAGGCGGTGCGCCGTCATCAGCGCTAGCGCCTCTTCCGAAACATGGTCGGTATTGCCCATCAGCTCTTCATCATCGAGCTCGATCGAAAAGCTGTCGCCGCTCTGCAGCAGAAGCAGTTCGCCGCCATCGGGCAGGCGCGCCTTGTCGATAAGGCGGATCGTCTCGTCCCGCACCGGGGCAAGCGTGGTCTGGACCAAGAAATATTCCAATCGCGGCAACGACCCGGCCCGGGGCGAGTGGCAGCACGCAGCCATCCACCGGGGCGAGCATGAGGGGGGAAATGCCACCCCGCAAGAAACAAGGCACGGCACCGACGCAATGCCAGTCCATACCGACTTGGCCCTGCATTGCAATGCCGGGTAATGGCAATCGGGCGCCCGCCCCCTGGAAATCGCGGCAGGCCGTTCCCAATTGCCAGGTCCCTCCCCCCATCCCGCCGGTCTCTCGCCGCCGCGAAAGGGCTTCATGCCGCGCAATCCCTATTATCATGGCCCGGTCAGCGATCATTTCGACGGGCTGCGCTTCCGCAACCTGGCCGGCGAGCCGGAAACCGATCGCAGCCTGGGCGATGTGCTGCGCTGGCGGCGCAGCGCGCCGCGCCATGCCTGGCCGCGCCATGTGCCGGTGGTGCCAGCCCATCCCGAAATGGCCGTCGCCGGCCTGCGCGTGACCATGATTGGCCATGCCACAGTGCTGATCCAGGTCGACGGGCTCAACATCCTGACCGATCCGGTCTGGGCGGCGCGCGCCAGCCCGGTCAGCTTTGCCGGCCCGCGCCGCGTTACCGCGCCCGGCGTTGCCCTGGCCGACCTGCCGCCGATCCATGCCGTGCTGCTCTCGCACAACCATTATGATCATCTTGACGTGGCCACGCTCAAGGCCCTGCACCGCGCCCACGCGCCGCTGATCATCACGCCGCTGGGCAACGATCGCATCGTACGCCGCCACATCCGCCACGCACGCCTGGCGCCGCTCGATTGGGAGCAAGCCCACCCGCTCGATGCCGCAGGGCAGGCCCTGGCGCATCTCGTACCGGCGCTGCACTGGTCCTCCCGCTCGCCACGCGATCGCCGCATGGCGCTGTGGGGCGGGTTCATGATCCAGGCGGCGGGGCGCACGATCTATTTCGCCGGCGATACCGGCTATGGCACGGGCGCCATCTTTCGCCAGCTACGCCAGCAGTTTGGCCCGGTCGATTGCGCACTCTTGCCCATCGGCGCCTACGACCCGCGGTGGTTCATGGCGGCGCAGCATACCGATCCGGCCGAAGCGGTGCAGATCATGCACGATCTCGACGCGCAATGGGCGCTCGGCATCCATTGGGGCACGTTC
Organism: Novosphingobium sp. B-7; assembly: GCF_000410615.1. NCBI lineage: Bacteria > Pseudomonadati > Pseudomonadota > Alphaproteobacteria > Sphingomonadales > Sphingomonadaceae > Novosphingobium > Novosphingobium sp. B-7. The sequence continues at coordinate 5,172 of NZ_KE148385.1, forward strand.
AAGCTGACCGACGAACCGCGCCATGATCCCCTGCGCCAGCTCGATGCCGCGCTGGCCGCGCAAGGCGTGGCACCGGGCCGGTTTCGCGCGCTCCATCCCGGTGACGCGATCGATATTCCGCCACGCGGACCGCTGCGGTGATTCTCGCCCAGGCGCCCCGCCGATGCGCCCCCCGGCCGGCAAATACGGCCGTTCGCCAAAAGCTTGCTTGAACGAGCGAGCGCCGGTGCATCCGTTCGATTTTCATAAATAGCGCTTAATATCAGATAGATAAATGGATATCGCAAAAGCATGCCGAACGGCGCCCAAGCCGGCCAAGGGATGCATGCTGCGGTCTTTTTGCGCGCGCGAGAGATTGCCAAGCCACGCGTTGCTCAATTGAATGAAATTTGCTATGCATGCCCATCAACAGCTTCAAACGGGCGAATGATGGCTGATAGCAGTGCAATCGTGGGGCAAATCGGCGATCTGGCCCAGGCCGGCGAACGAATGATCGAGCGCCTGCGGCGCAAGGCCTTTCTGCCCGAAAGCCGCAAGGGACTCAACGTGCGCTTTGGCATTGCCGAAGCGGCGCAGCTGATGGGCTGTTCCACCAACCGCATCCGCATGGCCGAGGACGATGGGCGCCTGCCGCCCCCGCCTTCGGGCGACAATGGCCGACGCATCGGCTATGGCGTGCAGGAAATGCTCCACATGCGCGAAGTGCTGGGCGCCATGCCCACGCGCGGGCCGCACGATGTGCCCGCGATGATCGCGGTGCAGAATTTCAAGGGCGGCGTGGGCAAGTCCACCGTGACCACTCACCTGGCTCACTATTTCGCCGTGCAGGGCTATCGCGTGCTGGTGGTCGATTGCGACAGTCAGGCGACCACGACCACGCTGTTCGGCTTCAATCCGCATTTCAACATCACGCGCGAGGAAACGCTCTACCCCTATCTGTCGATCGACCCGACCCAGGCCGATCTGCTCTATGCGGTCAAGCGCACGCCCTGGCCCAATGTCGACCTGATCCCCTCGAACCTTGAGCTGTTCGACGTGGAATACGAACTGGCGGCGGCCGGTGCCGATGGCCAGTCGGTGCTCGCCGCGCGGTTTCGCAAGCTCAAGCAGGGGCTGCTCGATCTGGCCCGCGATTACGATGTGGTGATCCTCGATCCGCCGCCCGCGCTCGGCACGATCTCCCTCGCGGTGATGCAGGCGGCCAATGCCCTGCTCGTACCGCTGGCTGCCACCACGCCCGATTTCTGCTCCACCGTGCAGTTCCTCTCGATGATGGACCAGGTTATCGCGCAGCTGGTTGAAGCGGGAATTGCCGTGGATTATCAGTTCGTTCGCCTGATCTGCTCCAAGTTTGACGGCAACGATCCCAGCCACGCCATGGTCCGTACGATCATGGAGCAGACCTTTGGCCCGGCGCTCCTGCCCGTGCCGATCCTGGAAAGCGCGGAAATCAGCCATGCCGCCTTGCGCATGATGACGATCTACGAACTGGAAAAGCCGATCGGCACGGCCAAGACCCACAAGCGCTGCCGCGCCAACCTCGACGAGGCGCTGGGCCAGCTCGAACAGCTGGTGCGCGCGGGCTGGGGTCGCGTTGCCCCGGCGCGGGAAGAGGATGTGCTTCATGCCTGACCACGCCGCC
>NZ_KE148385.1:6829-7067 GCF_000410615.1 Novosphingobium sp. B-7
CTCCCTCCCCTCGTTCCCGCCCTTCGCAAGGTTCTAAGCCATGGCGCGCAAGCAATCCGATTACCTCGCCGCGCTGCTGGCGGAAGACGAAGAAACGCCAGACACCACCCCTGCGCCGGTGGTGATCGACAACACGCCCGCGCCGCGTCCCTCGGGCGTTGCGGATGAACCAGCGCCCGTGCCGGCCGCGCAGGCAAAGCCTGCCCCCACGCCGCCTGTGTCCCCTGCCCCAGCCTCC
>NZ_APCQ01000729.1:0-996 GCF_000410615.1 Novosphingobium sp. B-7
CGATCATGCGGCCGGCGCGCACGATGATGCAGCCCACGGCGGGGTTGGGCGCGCTCAGCGGGCGGCCACGGGCAGAGAGCGCGGCGGCCGTTGCCAGCCAGCGCGCATCGTCTTCAGGGCTTGGCTGCATCAGGCGCGGGCGTGGGTACGGTCGGCACCGGCTTGCCCGTGGTCTGGCGATAGAGCGCGGCGTTCTTTTCGGCCTCGGCCTTCTTTTCGGCGGCACGTTCCTTGGTGCCGTCGTCATACATCTTTTGCGTGTCGATGCCGGTAGCGGCGCCGACCGCCTTGTACATCTTGCGGATGTCTTCCTGGCGCTGCTCTTCGGCGGCTTCCTCGGCGTCGGCCTGCTTCTGGGCGGCGATATTGCCCTTGATGATATCGGCATCGCTGCGATCGGCGCGCCAGGATTCGAAATAGATGATCGTCGGCGGGCGCGGCAGGCCACGGCCTTCCTGCTGGGTCATCAGGTAGAAGATGCCCCCTGTCACCAGCCCGGCCATAATCAGCGCGCGCGTGCGGTATTCGCTGGGCGCGCCAAGCACTTGCCAGAAATCCCGCACTGCGCGCAGCGGGGAGACATTGCGGAAAAAGCCTTTCATTGCGCCTCAGATAGGGATCGGAACGACGGATGGCAAATGAGTCGCCGGTTTTGCCGGTTCGCCCTAGCCAAACAGGCGATAAAGCCCGCGCCCTTCGGCCTTGAGCCAGCGATTGGCGGCCGTGACGCTGCCTTCGAACAGCTGCGCGAGCAGGGCATGGAATGCCGGGCTGTGGTCGAAATGGACAAGGTGGGCGACCTCGTGCGCCACGACGGAGCGGCGCACGGCATCAGGCGCCATGATCAGGCGCCAGTTGATGCGGATCGTGCCATCGGACGCGCAGCTGCCCCAGCGCCGCTTGGCACTCGACAGCCCGAGCGGCGGCACGGCCACGCCGGCGCGCGCGCAATAGTGCGCCAGGTCTGCGGTGCACAGCCGCAGCGCCTCTGCCGCC
>NZ_APCQ01000739.1:0-1236 GCF_000410615.1 Novosphingobium sp. B-7
CGCCGCTGCGCGCCAGGCGCTGGGCCTCGATGCGCCAGCGCTCGATCACGAGGCGCAAGCGGCCGATCGGCTGGCCTATCGCCAGGCATGGCTGCGCGCGCTGGTGGCCGCCACGCCCGATACCGTGCACGTGTGCCAGTGCGAGGAAGTGAGCCGCGCCGATCTGCTGGGCGTGCAGCCGCCGCAGTATCTCGCCCGGCCTGAAAAGCTCGGCTGCCGCAGCCTGGAAACGCTGCTGCACGATGGCCCGCCCGATCAGGAACAGATCAAGCGACTGACGCGTGCCTGCATGGGCGCCTGCCAGGCGCGCCGCTGCCGCGAGCAGGTAGGCATGCTCTTGGCGATGGGCGCCAACCTGCCGATCGACCAGGCGCCCCGCGCCGGCTGGCGTGCACCGGTGCGGCCCCTGGCGCTCAAGGTTTTGGCCGATTGGGACGAGGCCGAAGCGATGCGCGAAGGCTGGGACGTGTGGTTCGGCATTCCCACGCAATGGACGCCCTATCGCGACATCGGCACCGAGCGGGAGGCGATGCACCGCGAGGCGCTGGGCGGCAACATGCACCTTTGATGACGACGGGACGCGACATGACGAAATCGGCAAATGGCGCCTCGGTCATCGTGATCGGCGCAGGGGTGACGGGGCTTTCGGCGGCATGGTGGCTGGCCCGCTCTGGCGTGGACGTGATCGTGCTCGACAAGGGCGTGGTCGGCTGGGAAGCATCGAGCCGCAACGGCGGCGGCGCCTCGCACTATCAAAGCCCGCTGTTCGATGAAGAACAGCGCCTGTGGCCGATGATGGATGAATTGCTCGGCTATCCCACCGAATACCAGCGCGAGCGCGTGATCATTGCCGTGAGCGAGCGGCAGCTGCATCACTATCACTATATCGCCGGCATGTGTGGCGACATGGGCTATCAGGTGGACAAGATCGACGCGCAGCAGGCGCGCGAGATGGTGCCACTGGCGGGCGACAATTGCCTGGGCGGCATCCACCTGCGCTTTGGCGGGCATGCCAACCCGCAGCGCACGGTGCAGGCCTATGCCTGGGCCACGCAGGATCTGGGCGGGCGGATCATCCAGCATTGCCCGGCGCTGCGCATCGAAACCAGCGCGGGCCGCGCCACCGGCGTGGTAACGCCGCAGGGCACCTTGTCGTGCGACGCGCTGGTGGTGGCGGCCGGGCCGCAGATTTCCGGGCTGATGGCGCCGCTGGGCGTTGACGTGCCGCTGGCGGCC
>NZ_KE148386.1:0-252 GCF_000410615.1 Novosphingobium sp. B-7
GGCGCTGCGCCGTGCAGGGGTGCCGGCATCGCTGCGGACGGCAGCACTTGCGCGGGTGCTGGTAGGGGCGCAGGCGCAGTGCCGGCGACAGGCTGGCTTGCCATCGGCGTGGCAACAACCGGTGCGACGACAACCGGCGCAGGGCTCGGCGCTACGGCGGGGGGCGCCGCCACACCCACAGCTGAGTCGGGAGCGGGCGCTTTAGGCGTGACGGCCTTGCCGTTTGCCGGCAAGATATTGCCGGTTTCGGCC
>NZ_KE148386.1:467-699 GCF_000410615.1 Novosphingobium sp. B-7
CGGATGAAGCGGCAGTGGGGGTGGCAATCGATACCATCGCGGTACAAGCTCCTGGGCGGTATGCCCACGGTTAATTCAAGAGCCGTGCCAATCGCGCGAATGCGGCATAGGGATGGTTTCGGATGCGGGGTCTTCGCGGTTGCGTGCGGCGCCCAGCGGGGTGCCGGCCTGGGCGCGGACTCGGGCCAGGGCCTGCGCCTCTGCCGCGATGCGATCGGCCACGGCAGCGCGG
>NZ_KE148387.1:0-8115 GCF_000410615.1 Novosphingobium sp. B-7
GCGCAGCGGGGGCCGGCGCGGCGGGCTGTCCGCCCGGCACCAGCTTGCGGCGCTTTACCTCGACCACCACCTTATTGGTGCGACCATGGCTGAAGGTCTGCTTGACCTCTCCGGCCTCCACTGCGGTCTTCAGGCCCAGTGGCCTGCGGCCCAGTGTCGGCTTCTTGTCGCTATCGCTCATCGAACTCATTCGCCCTTCGTATCCAAATCGTCATTCGCCGCATGCGCGGCCGGTGCAGCAGCAGGGGCAGGTTCGCCCGGTGGCATGCCACCAGGTGGACCTTCCGGTGCCGCAGCCCCGATAAAGTGCATCAAGCGGGCCAATGGCCCGTCAATCCGTTCGGCCGCGCCCGCATCGGTGACGCCCAGGTGAACGACGTTGTCGCGGCCCAATGCCACAGACAACGCCGCCCGGTCCAGCGGCAAGATGCGGCCCATCATTCCCGATCCCTCGGCCTCTTCGCCCACGCGCCAGGCCTGGGCCAGCTTGCCCACGCCATCGGCCTTTGCATCGCTGGCATGGGCCAGCAGCACGACCGCGCCGGAACGCGCGGCCTGGGCGATTTTTTCGGTTCCCAGCACCAAGCTACCGGCACGCAACTCAATACCGAGTCGGTCCAGTGTGGCGCGTTTCAGGCCTTGTTCGATCAGATCGGGCAGGTCGGCGGGAATGGTCAGCGGGGCGCCTTTGAATGCGCGTGCCAACGCTCCCTTAAGTTTGCCATTGGCAAGCGCGATTTCAAGGTCTGCGCGAGAAACACCGATCCAGGCGCCGCGCCCAGGGGCACGCGCCAACGGATCGGGCAGAACCAGACCATCGGGCGAAATCGCCAGGCGCACCAAGGCGCCCCGGCCATCGTGGCGGGCGGTGAGGATACATTTCCGCTCCGGCAAAGCCTTGTCAGGCCTTGCCGGGCGGTCTTGCGGCCCTGGGGCGCTTAGCGTGTCATTGTGAGGATTCCGCATCGGCGGCCTCCTCGGTTGCGGGGGCTTCGTCGGCCATCGGTTCGTCGTCGAACCAGTGGGCGCGTGCCGCCATGATGATTTCGTTACCCTGCTCGTCGGTCAGGCCATATTCGCCCAGCACGCCACCCTTGTCTTCGCTGCGCTCCGAACGATCGCGCTCGCGGCGGTCATTGCGGCGGCGCTGGTCGTTGTTGCGCTTCTTGGCGATCAGTTCGTCGGTGGCGAGGTCCGCCAGGTCGTCCAGCGTCTTGATCCCCGCCTTGCCCAGCGTAACGAGCATGGCTTCGTTCAGGTGCGGCAGCTCGGCCAGGGCATCGTCCACGCCCAGGGCGCGGCGTTCTTCACGCTGGCCTTCCTCGCGGCGTTCCAGCGCTTCAAGCGCGCGGTTCTGCAGTTCGGCCGCCAGTTCCTCGTCGAAACCTTCGATTCCGGCGAGTTCGCTGATGTCGATATAGGCCACTTCTTCCAGCTCGCTGAAGCCTTCGGCCACCAGCAGCTGCGACAGGGTTTCATCGACGTCGAGTTCTTCCTCGAAGGTCTTGGACCGTTCGGAGAATTCCTTCTGGCGCTTTTCGCTCGCCTCGGCCTCGGTCATGATGTCGATGGCAGAGCCGGTGAGCGAGGATGCCAGGCGCACGTTCTGGCCACGGCGACCGATCGCCAGGCTCAGCTGGTCGTCGGGCACGACCACTTCGATGCGGCTTTCTTCCTCGTCGATCACCACGCGGCTGACCGTCGCGGGCTGCAGCGCGTTGACCACGAACGTCGCGGTGTCTTCGCTCCAGGGGATGATGTCGATCTTTTCGCCCTGCATTTCCTGGACCACCGCCTGAACGCGGCTGCCCTTCATGCCGACGCAGGCGCCGACCGGGTCGATCGAGCTGTCACGGCTGATCACGCCGATCTTGGCGCGGCTGCCCGGATCGCGGGCTGCGGCCTTGATCTCGATGATGCCGTCATAGATTTCGGGCACTTCCTGGGCGAACAGCTTCTTCATGAAGTCGGGGTGCGCACGGCTCAGGAAGATCTGCGGACCGCGGTTCTGGCGCTCCACCTTGAGGATCAGCGCGCGCACGCGCTCACCCACGCGCGGTACTTCGCGCGGGATCTGCTGGTCGCGGCGGATCACGCCTTCGGCGCGGCCCAGGTTGACGATCACGTGGCCGAATTCGACCGACTTGATCACGCCGGTGATGATTTCGCCCGCGCGGTCCTTGAACTCGTCATACTGGCGATCGCGCTCGGCATCGCGCACCTTCTGGAAGATGACCTGCTTGGCCGACTGCGCATCGATGCGGCCGAGGTCCACCGGCGGCAGCGGATCGACGATGAAGTCACCCACCTTGGCGCCGGCCTGGAGCTTTTCGGCCTGCTTGAGGTCAACCTGCTTGAAGTAGTCTTCGACGTGCTCGACCACTTCGACCACGCGCCACAGGCGCAGATCGCCGGTGCGCGGATCGAGCTTGGCGCGAATGTCGTTCTCGGCGCCATAGCGGTTGCGCGCCGACTTCTGGATCGCTTCTTCCATCGCTTCGATCACGATGGACTTGTCGATCATCTTTTCGGCAGCGACCGCGTTGGCAATCGCCAGCAGCTCGGCACGGTTGGCGGAAATCGCACTGGCCATGGCTTAGTCTTCCTGTTCCTCAAGAAATGCGTCGGTTTGCGCCAAAGCGTCTTCGTCTTCGAAATCTTCCTCGTCCACGCCGGCGGTATCCACCGGGCGCGAGGCGGCAATCAGCCGATCGGTCAGGATCAGCTTGGCATTGGTGACAAGGGCGAACGGTACGGCAAACACCTGGCCGTCATCCTCAATCGAGATCGTGCCGGTATCGGCATCGAAACCCTTGAGATCGCCACGAAAGCGCTTGCGATTGTCGAGCAGCTCGGACAGCTCGATCCGCGCCTCGTGGCCGATCCAGGCGGCAAAGTCCTTGGGGCGGGTCAGCGGGCGGTCGATCCCCGGCGAGCTGACTTCAAGGCGATAGGCCTCTTCGATCAGCATTTCGCCGGCTTCTTCCAGCGCGTCGATCTTGTCGGAGATGCGATGCGAGAGGCCGGCGCAATCCTCGATGACCAGCTGCCCGGTTTCGGGGCGCTCCGCCATGATCTGGAGCGTGTGCTCCTCGTCGCCAACTTCGCTCTTGCCGTACAGGCGCACGCGCACGAGATCGAATCCCATGGCTTTCACCTCGGGCTCCACAATCTCGATGATCCGCGCGATATCCGTCATGCCGTCTCCAATACTCCCGAGCACGCCCTCGGCGCGTCAAACCACTTCAGGCCACACCGTTTCAGCAACGAAGTTTCGCGCCGGCCCCGTCTGGCGCCAGCCCGCTCTTGCCTTCACAATGTCGGGATAAATGTGCAGATAAGGGAGGCGGCGGAAAATTGCAAGAACAAAGCCACGCCACTCAGCCTTTGATCGCAAGGGAGGCGGGAACCGCCGGATTGCTCCGGCAACGCCTGATGCATGGCCCGCCCGGCCTGCATCGGCGCCAGCCTTCCAAAGGGGGAAGAAGGCCGGTCCCCGCCCTGACAAAGCTGCGCGGCATGCGAATCGCGTCAGCCAGGAAATCCATCATCCAAATTATCGGTGAATAATCCCAATCCTTGGCATTCATTCTGCGTTCACGGGCAAGACAGGCGAAGAGAAAGCGCAGAAAACCGCCATTTTCTGAATTTGGCACGCCCCATGCAAAGCAAGGGGCATCGGCCGGATGCGATCATCCGGCGCCACATTCAGGGAGTAATCACCATGCAGACCTTGCTTTCCATCGCCGGCCGCACCTCGGCCGCCGTCGCCGCCCTCGCCCTCTCGCTCGCCCTCATCGGCCAGACCGTGCAGACGCCGGCCGCCACTGCCCAGGGCACCACTTCCGCCGTGGAGATCGCATGATGACCGACCTGCGCTTTGACGACAGCCCCGTCCGCCCCGCCCGCCGCCGTGGCAGCATCTTCCGCCGCGACCGCGCCAACGGCAAGATCTTCGGCGTTTGCGCCGGCATGGCCGACGCGCTCGATCTCGATGTCACGCTGGTGCGCGTGGCCTGGATCGCCGGCACCCTGCTGGGCTTTGGCTCGCTGCTGCTGATCTACCTGGCCATCGCGCTGATCGCCGATTGATGCGGGCCACCGACACCACCACCGGCGCCGACCCGCACCCCTTCACACCGAAGCGGTGCGGGCAAACGGCGAGAAATCGGTGTCGGTGTCATAGACGTCCACACCTTCGCGCCGCTTGAGGAAATTGACCACGGCATAGGTAACGGGCGTGAGCACCACTTCCCACAACACCTTCATCGCCCAGTTGGTGATCATCACATGCACCACATCGGCATTGGTCCAGGTGCCCAGGAACGCCACGGGATAGAAGATCAGGCTGTCGATCGCCTGCCCGGCGATGGTCGAGCCCCAGGTGCGGGTGAACAGATACTTGCCGCCCGTCCACACCTTCATTCGCGCCATCACGAAGGAATTGACGAATTCCCCGGCCCAGAATGCCGTGACCGAGGCCAGCACGATGCGCCAGGTGCTGCCGAACACCGAGACATAGGTGGTCTGGCAAACCGCCCCAGCGGAACTTCTGGCCACGAGCCCGGCAAACTGCGGATCGCCGCTCGATGCGCAGCCCCAGTCGGCCGCCGGCGGCATCGCCACCACCACAAAGCTCATCACCGCCATGAACAGCAGCGCGAAAAAGCCCACCCACACACAGCGCCGCGCGTTGGCATAGCCATAGACCTCGGTGAGCACGTCCCCCAGGATGTAGGAAATCGGGAAGAACAGGATGCCCGCGCCAAAGGTGAAGCCGCCCACGCTCGACAGCTTTGACGCGCCGATCAGGTTCGACAGCAGCAGGATCGCCACGAACGCGGCCATCATGTAGTCGAAAAAGCGGAAATGGCGGCGTGCGCCGAGTTTGCCGCCGATCTTTTCAAGCGGCGCCGATGCGGATGCGGGATCGTTCATGGGGATGAACTGCTATCGCCATTTGCACCAAAGGCAAAGCCGTCTTATGGGCACGGCTGTGCGCGCCCTTAGCTCAGCTGGATAGAGCACCAGCCTTCTAAGCCGGTGGCCGCAGGTTCGAATCCTGCAGGGCGCGCCATTCCAGCGATTCTCACCAGGGAACGGTACGCCCTTCCCGATCGAGATAATGCAGGCCGGGCTTTCCCCGCTGCGCGAGCAGCGTGGTGACGATCTGTGGCACGGTTTCCTCGATGCCGAACGGCGCCTCGGCTCCGCCAAGTCTGGTGCGGATCCAGCCCGGCGCCATAAGCACCTTGGCCCGACCATCATCGGCATGACGCGCCGCATAGCTGCGCATGTACTGGTTCAGCGCAGCCTTCGTGCCCCTGTAGACCTCGTGCCCGCCGTTCACATTGTTGGCGATACTGCCCTGGCCCGAAGACATGACACCGATCAGGCCCGCTGGCGCGACGCAATCCTGCAAGCCTTCCACCACCCGTAGCGGGCTGAGCGCGTTGGTGACCATCACGCGAACGAACTCTTCGGTCGAAACCTCCGCGATGGTTTCGTCCTGGTTGTGGTTGGCCGTGCCCGCGTTGACGAACAGGATGTCGAACTGCTTGCCCATCAGCCGTTCGCGCAATGCCATAATCTGGGCTGGCTGCGTCATGTCGAGCTGCGCGATGTCGACGCGGCTTGGGTGGGCATCAGCCAGATCGTGCAACGCAGTGCGGTCAAGGCCGCGCACCGTTCCGACGACATGCCAGCCCCGCGCGATACATTCTGCCGCCATCGCATGGCCAAGGCCACGCGATGCGCCGACAATGAGAATCGTGCCGGCGGTGTCACTGATGGGCTGGGAGAGCATGGTGATTCCTTTCGGTTTTGCCGCTGAAGACCATCATCTTCCACTTTCAATAGCTGCACCAGACGCACAGGATGCAAACTATTGCTGCATCATGCGCTATCCCACGCTTGCCAGGCCGCCTATCATGTGGCGATGGACACCATTGACCTTAACCTGTTGTCGGCGCTGGACGCGCTTCTGGCGGAAGGCAGCGTGACGGCTGCGGCGCGTCGCTTGAGCCTCAGCCCATCGGCCATGAGCCGCACGCTCGCACGGTTGCGGGCGGCGACCGGCGATCCCCTGCTGGTGCGGGCAGGCCGTGGGCTGGTGCCAACTCCCCGCGCCATCATGCTGCGCGAGCGTGTTCATGCGTTGGTGCGAGATGTTCGCGATGTTCTCACGCCACACGAAGGGCCGCTCGATCTCGCTACGCTCAAGCGGACTTTCATCATCCGCGCCAACGAAGGCTTCATCGCGCTGTTCTCCGCTTCCCTGGTCAAGACCGTGGTCGCCGCCGCGCCGCATGCGCGCCTGCGCTTTGCCCCAAAGCCCATCAAGGAGGCTGGGCCGCTGCGGGACGGAACGATCGACCTTGAAATCGGAGTGCTTGGCGATTTTGCGCCCGAGGTGCGAACACAGCTGCTTTTTCGTGACCGCTTCATCGGCGCGGCAAGAGAGGGGCATCCCCTGTTGTCAGCTGCGGTGACCGCAGATCGCTATGCGGCCGCCAAGCATGTCGTCGTGTCGCGGCGCGGACAATCGACCGGACCCGTCGATGACATGCTGGCAGCGCTCGGGCTGCAGCGCGAGATCGTCGGCGTCGTGCCCGGCTTCCCGGATGCCTTGCGGATTGCCCGCCAGTCCGATCTGGTCGCGCTGGTGCCGCAATCCTGTCTGTCCGACCCATGGTTCTCGGATGGGCTGGTGCGCTTCACGCTGCCGGTTGAAACACCCGACATCGCCGTTGCCGCGCTGTGGCATCCGCGCATGGACGCCGATCCTGCGCATCGCTGGCTGCGCGAGACCGTCATCGCGCAGTGTCGATCTTCAACACGTCTGTCCTGACACGCTCGTGGCGCAATCCAGCCGTGGCGCTTGGGATTCCTTCTGACAGGCCAGATCATGCACGTGATCAATGGCCTCCCAGGCGCGCGCGAACGCGCCATCGTCCAGGCCATGGTATTCGTGGTCGCACTCGAGCGAAACGATCGCGCATGTCGGGCCAAGGAAGCGGCCGAACTGCGCGGGATCGCCGCCATAGGCATCGCCGCGGCCCTGGATCACCACCATCGGCTTGGCCACCGCGCGCAGGTGCCGCGTGCGATAGGCTTCGCGCCGCCGTTCCGGGTGGCGAAACGGATAGCCAAAGCTGGCGATCGCCTGCACGTGGGGGTGCGCGGCAATCCGCGTGGCAGCCACGCCCCCGGCCGAATGGGTCACGACCACGACTCGTGCGTGCGGCAGGCTTTCGATGAACCGCTGCAATTCCCAGCTGGCGATCAGCCACGGCGGCAGCAGTGCCGCCATGAGAAAGTCGAGGCGGTGCGGGCTGGCGCAGGCCAGCGCGGTCTTGACCGCGTACCAGGCGGCCAGGCGCGGCCACGACAGCGCCTGGCCCGTGCTGCGCGCAATGCTTGGCAGGGCCTGTACCAGGCGGCGGTTGATCCCCTCCGATGCGGCATGGCGCGGGGATTCAAACACGAAAACCGGTTGCCCGCGCTCACCAAACTTGCGGGCAACGCGGGTCAGGATATCGGATCGCTTGGCGGTGTTGCTTCGCCCGGCCAGAACGATCGCAAGCGGTGGCATCATGCGGGAAACCATGGTGGCAGAGGTTGCGGTTTCGCCAGCGCTGGCGGCAACCCCCGCCTCCTGTCAAGCTGCCTCAACAGGCTGGCCTTGCCCCGACAATTCATGCCATGGCTGGGCCGACCGTCAGCCCCTTCCCCCCCCCAAGGAGCCTCAATGCCCAACAAGCCCCCCATCGGCCGCGATACCCGCCTGTGCATGTCGCTGTCGGGCCGCCCCGGCAATGCCGGATCGCGGCTGCACAACTATCTGTACGAGGCACTGGGCCTCGACTTTATCTACAAGTCTTTCTCCACGCGTGATCTGCCGGCGGCCGTTGCCGGCATCCGCGCGCTCGACATTCGCGGCAGCGCGATCTCGATGCCGTTCAAAGAAGCGGTGATCCCGCTGCTCGATACGCTCGAACCGTCCGCGCTCGCGATCGACAGCGTCAACACCATCGTCAACGACGATGGCCACCTTACCGGCTACAACACCGATTACACCGCCTGCCGCCAGTTGATCGAGACCAGCCCCGCCGA